>JANQLL010000039.1 GCA_028280605.1 Candidatus Gastranaerophilales bacterium | reverse complement strand
ATAAAATAAATCAGGAATTTTTGATACTTAAACAGTTTCTACCACTAAGAAAAATAGTACATGTCGTAGGATTTTGTCAAAATGTGCACGCTACCCCTTTATAGCAGATGTTATGCTTTACTTTGTCCAGTCTAAACTGTGACTGACGCACACAGCGAATTTTATAGAGCAGTTCTTTGTGTGCGTCTATTATTCTAATCAGGGGATTATCAGCAAAACCCTCCTTGCAGTTAGGATAGGATAGCTCATTGGATTCTGAGTTTGAGCAATCTTTAGGAATCGGCAGGTGCAGTATTTCTTTTACATTGCTGTAGCTTACCTGGTCTGGTACCTGATCCGTAAATAAGTCTTGATTAAAGTTAATCTGTTTGAGCTCGCTTAATATTTTTTTGCTGATATTTGTCAGTTTTTTGAATAAAGGCAAGTCTTCCGCCTTTCCTTCGGATAACTCATATTCATTGATTGACCATGGCCTTAGCACTACAAATTCTGTTGGCAGTTCCAGCCTTAGATCAGCCATTTGCTTCATCATTAACGGCAGCAATCTTGAAAATTTGTGACAATCATCGAATTTATCTTTTATTATTTCTATTTCTTCGAGTATTTTTATGTTCAATTTATTTAGGGTATTCACCGCGTGAATCTGTGGTGTGGAGAATTTATTTCTTATCTCGTCAGGTATTTTGGCACTGACCAGAGTATATGCTTTGTCTGCAAGGCTTTTTAGTCCTTCTTTAGTTGTTCTAAAGCCTGATTGATCCGGGTTGGGTTTTCTTGCATGCCATCTTTTTGCTGCTCTTCTTTTTTCTACGCTTTCAATTATGTTCATTGCAAAAGATTGCAGACCCATGTTGATAAATTCCATTTTTTGTATCAAGAATTTACTCCAGTTGCCTGTGCGCATTATGTGCATGTACTCTTTGCCGACTGTATCAAATTGCATTTCTGATGTTTTAATTGCCTCTGACAGGCGGTCTTTGTAGCCCATGAGGTCGCAATTTTTTGTGAAGCGTCGCAGGAGGACAATTTTATTACGCAATCTGTAATACAGTATTGATGCGTATTTATCATTATCCTTCCGGCATGTGTCTTCAGTTTTTGCAACTTGTTTTTCCAATCAACCAGCCCTCGGTCTTTTACTCCTAACTTGATTTAATATATTTTTTATTTATTTAATATATATTATAGCAGTTTATAAAATTAAATGCATGCCAGATTTTGGATTATCGGAAAAAAGGACTATTTTGTTAAATTATTGTTACATTTGGAATAAAAATAGCAATATTAGTTTTAAAAAATACTTTATATAATTGGGTAAAGGAAACATAAAGAATAATTAAATCAAAATTTGGTAATGTGCTAACGATGGTGGTTCTGGAAAGAACCTTTTTTATTTTGTTCAATTATTAAAAAAAACATAAAAGGAAGAAACCGCTTTGAATTGGGGGGATCTTCCTTTTGTTGAGTTTGTTTTATAGTTTATTAGTTATTTTATTCTTCTTTAGCTTTATCAGGAGCAAGATATTCGCTTAAAGATTTAAGCCCGTTACCCATACCTCTAACAGCAGCTCTACCTGCTTGACCTGCTAACGCAGTAGTATTTCTACCTAAACCGCTTAGCAAATTACCAGTATCTTGATATGCATCACTAAGACATTCAAAAAATGTCGCTGGTTGATCATCGTCAGGTATTCCTCTAGTTCCAGCTACATCTCTTGTAGCTTCTGCTTGCTGTGGTGCGTTGAGTTCTGCCTCGTATACTGCAGGTTGCCATACTGGTACAACTCGTCCTATAGCAGCTCCTAGGACAGTTGCACTAGCTAAAGGAGGAGCAGAAGCAAATGGAGCAGGTTCAAAATCTGTATCTGTAGACTTATGAGATTGACCTGTAGCATCTATACCTTTATCTACAAAAGCATAAGGTACATCGAAAGGCGAATCTCTATCACCACTGTGTGGTAAGGTTGTACTAGTAGCAGGGGGTTGTGAATTTTTAGTTCTACTTTTTATTAGAAAATCGAGAAGAGGACTCTCGATGGTATCCTTGCCATTTTCTTCTTCAGCTCCCATAATAACTCTATCACCACTGTGTGGTAAGGTTGTACTAGTAGCAGGGAGTTGTGAATTTCTAGTTCTACTTTTTATTAGAAAATCGAGAAGAGGACTCCCAGTGGTATCTTTGCCATTTTCTTCTATGTTATCTTTTTCTTCAGGTCTAAGCCCCGAAGTGCCAGCTCCATTATCTGGATCGAAATGAGGGGTTGTGCTACCTCCAACTATACCAGGAGGAAGACTCCCATCGATATATGCATCAAATTGTTCAGAGTTTTTAGAGGTAAGGCTATCATCACTTTGTGAAGGCTCTATAGTTGAAGGTTTATTTGTACTAGCCGCATCGACAGGTTTCCTTGGTTCTTGAGGAACCTGTTGAGGAGTTAAAGCTTTAATAAAATCATTGCATACTTTTGCTAATTGAATAGACACCCTCTCTTCTTTAGAGTTCCCAGATTCTCCGGTCGTGTATACCTCCTTTGTGTAACTACTCTTGCTTTTTTTATCAAAAGCAAAGTATTCTAGCTTTAGTGTATTATTGTCGTCAAAGCTTAGAGTAATATATTCACCTTTGGGTAGTTTTGCCACTGTCTTTACTAATTTTTGAATTGTCTTCTCACTTTTTTTGCTATATTCGTCCTTCGAAACTTGAGACGGAAGTTCATGCTTCTCGCCCTTTAAATCATATCTTGACATTAGCCTTACCTTTTTTTTGTCACCATCTAGGCTAAGAGTAAGTAAATCATGGGGGCGAGAATTATTTAAATAATGAACAAGTCGCATTTCGTCGCTAACGGACGGATCTTTACCTAATAATTCTACTACAGCGTTGAATTGTTTAACTTGCTCGCCTCTATCAATGTAATAGTCTTCCTTCTTAGTAGCGTTTATAAATTTAGTAGCTAAAGTGCCTAATTTATCAGTTCGTGTGTTCGGATAATAGTCCTTTGTAAAAGTCCTGTTGCTGCCATTTTCCTTATAAGGATAAGAATGTGTCAGTTTTGGCTTTTTAGTATTTTCACCTGCATATGATATATGAACATTATGATCCTTTGGAAGATAGTTTGTTACATAGTTTTCAATTATGTCTTTACATTTATTATATTCCTTAGGATGCTTTCCCCTTTCATGTTTTTTCACTTTGTCATCAATATTAAGTGTCCCTTTAAATCCGGGCTTCATTGAGTGCTTTTTAAGGGCTGGTAACATTGAGTTAGTCTTCATTCCTATCATTTTAAATGTCTCCTTAGGCTTTTGCCTTTGCTTGTTAGTAAAAAAATTTTAGTTGAGAGAGTATATGATTTCTGCACAAAATAAGACCCAAAGATTAATGGATGTGCTTATATTATTGACTATTATTTCCAATAGTTGCGTGAGTTAAAGGAGCCTGAACAGGTTGACCCACAGCTATAGGAGGATTTTCTTGAAAATACCGGTCCATTGCATCAACAGCCACACCTAACTTGTCATGTCCACTGCTTACTTTCACGCCCTTACGAAGGATTACATAGTTAACATATAAATCACCGCCGTTTTTCTCTACAAAAAAATGTTGATTTGCTGGAAGCTGATTTGCCCAATTGCTTAAACGGGTAAGTGCCTGAATATTATCTCTTTTATTTATATAATTCTTTGCATTTTTATCAACAGGATAGACCTTGCCTTTGAATCCTTGCTGCAGTGATTTTTTCTTAAGGGCTGGTAGCATTGAGTTAGCCTTTATTCCTATCATTTTAAATGTCTCCTTAGGCTTCTGCCTTTGTTTGTTTTAAATTTAATATTATTAGTAAAATTGAGACTAAATATTGATTGTTATTTTGTATTTTTTTGCACTTTTACAAGTTTAATACAAAGGATGATAAATAATAAATTAAATAAAATTAAATCTTTACAATTTTAAATAAGTGGTTAATAAAGTCATCTTGCGATATTATATATATAAATAATATGAGTTTAAATAGGGGAGAGAAAAGCGCGCATGAAAAAGAGTTTTGTAATTATATTGTTGCTTTTATCATTTGGTTTTATTGCAAATGTAAATCAGGTCTTTGCAAAAGAGGATTTGAATAAATATTTGTTCAGCAGCCATAAGAAATTTGCGCAGGGTAATAACAAGGGTGCGCTGGAGGACTTAACTTTATTTATAAAAAAATCACCGCAAAAATCACCCTTAAAGCCTAAAGCATACGGCTTTAGAGGTGTGATTAAAACCAAGCTGAAAGACTATAAGGGTGCAATGGATGATTTTAACAAGGCTTTAACCCTTAAGCCAAAATTTGCTTTGGCTTTTAGCTCCAGGGGGTACACAAAGTTTATGCAAGGCAAGTATAAACACGCCCTTGACGATATCAACAGGGCCATAAGCTTAGACCCGAAGCACGCTCTTTCTTATGCTTATAGAGGTATAGCCAAAATTAAGCTAAAACAATACAAGAGTGCATTAAAGGACTTTGATCAGGCTATAGAATTTGATCATGCTGAAGCCTGGGGCTATAAAGGCTTGGTAATGGAGCGATTGAATGATAGAAAGACAGCTGCTACTTATTTTAAAAAATTCAACAAAAGTTTTTCTGATCCATACGTTGAGTATCTTGCGATACTTAATGAATTTCCTGATAGTGCACTTATAAATTATTATTTGGGCTTTTTCGCTTATTTTAAGCAGCAACCTGATATGGCTATTGATTATTTGAATAAAACAATATCTATCAATCCTAAAGATGCAACTGCTTATAACACACGCGGCATGGTTTATGATGCAATTAATAATACTACGGCCGCAAAAAAAGATTTTACCAAGTCTATAAAGCATAATCCTAACTTCTTTTTGCCATATAGAAACAGAGCATTTATAAATATAAAAGAAGAAAAGTTGAATCAAGCTGTAAAAGACCTTACAAGCTCGATAAATAACTACACCGAAAGCATTTATCAAGATGTGTACTTTGATTATTATTATAGAGGTACTTTATATGTCAGGCTAAAACAAATTGATAAAGCTATTGCTGATTTTTCTAAGGCGATAGATTATTATCCCGACTATGCAGAAGCTTATTTGAGCAGAGGCTTTTTATATTTAAAACTTAATATTGACGAGTATAAAGCGCAATTTGACCTTACTAAAGCAAGAGATTTATTTATTGAGCAAAATAAGCTTGAGCATATAGATGCGTTGAATAAAGCCTTAGAGATGTATTAAAGGATTGAAGCCTGTCTAGTACTACAGCCGTAATTAACAAATAGAAAAATTTTACGTCTATAAAAGTTACTGCAGAGCAAAGTTTTAAGTAGTAATAAATAGAGGTAAAATTAA
>JANQLL010000038.1 GCA_028280605.1 Candidatus Gastranaerophilales bacterium | reverse complement strand
ATTTCCATTCAACAAAGTATTAATAACAAAAATTACTTAAGTAAATTAAATTGATTCATCAATACTTTGTTGATGACAGAAAGCTTTTTGGTATTATTTCATTAATTTCCATAATTTTTTTCCTTATAAAAATAATCATGATACTTCCTATCATGATTATTCCCAAATTCTTTAGTTTTTAAACACTTTTTATTGTAATTTTTTATTAAGTTCTAATATTAGTAGCTTTACAGTATCTCTTCTTTTTCTTCTATAGCGCACTCTATTTCATCTATAATCATCTTTGCTGCTGAAACACGGTCTTTTGCTTGTGTAATTGGCCTGCCTACAATCAAATAATCACCGCCTGCTTTTATTGCGTCAGTTGGTGTTAAAATCCTTATTTGATCATTTACCATAGACCAAGTAGGCCTTACCGCAGGGCACATTATTACAAAATCATCACCACATTTTTTTCTTATATTTGGCAAGTCATTTGCGCTTACCATTACTCCGTCTAATCCGCAATCTTTTGCTAACATTGCCAGCTTAGTTGCATAATCATCTATATTTGCATAAATGCCTAATTCTTCTGTAAGTGTTCTTTGTCCAAAGCTTGATATTAAAGTTACACCTAGAATTGTAGGTTCAGGTTGTTCGTATCTTTTTGCGGTTTCTCTTGCCAGCTTTGCAGTGGTCATCATCATCTTAGACCCACCTGTAACATGTATGTCAAAAAATGTAACACCATGCTTTACTAAGTTAGCACATGCTTTTGCAACGGTATTTGGTATGTCGTGGAATTTACCGTCAAAAAATATATTTGCGCCTTCTCCGTGAATGATTTTAATTATTTCCGGTCCCACACTTGTGAACAATTGCAAACCAATTTTAAAAGTGCCTACATAATTTTTTAATTCATAGACAAGTTCTTTGGCATCCTCCAATGTGTCGACATCTAGTGCTAAAACTAGTCTGTCTTTAGGCTTTTTTATATTCGATTTCAATATTCACTTCTCCTGATTGATATGTAATTTAATATACCATGGAATATTCTTTTTAGGATTAAATGTTAACGGTTTTTAAATATTTATATATTATGTCCATACTTGAGTGTTGTTTTTTATTTCAAAAAGAAATTTTTTTAGTAAAGAGTCCTAATCTTATGTATTTATAACGATTTATGCTAAAATTATCTATATTTTACATTATATTTTTGGTTTTGGTAAAAAAATTAATGACTATTGATAACAATAAAAAGATATTAATATTTTGCATATGTTTTATTACAAGTGCAGCAAGCGTTTTATTGAATATTTTTTTTATAATTCTTGTATGTTTAATATTTTTTAGTATCATTGTAAAAATAAAGTTAAATATATCAAAACATTTAATTATTTTTTATTTATCTGTATTTTTATTAGCAGGACTTTATACATTTTTTAAATCGTCAAGTTACGATCAATTATATGATTTAACCCCATCAACTATTTATTTAGAAGGCAGAATAGTATCATTGCCTCAAGGTTATACAGATTATAAAACAAAATTTGAATTAGCACCATTTAGATATGGAGAAAATAGTGCGAATAAATGGAATTTGCTGGATAAAAGTAAAACCATAGTTACTATTTATAATTTTAAACAGGCATTACTGCCCAAATTAAATATAGGTGATATCGTTAGGTTAAAAGGAAAACTTAAAAAGCCTTATGCTAATAATAATCCAGCAGTATTTAATTATAGAAATTATTTAAGAAATAAAAAAATATTTACGACGTTTTCGGCTAAAGCTGAAGAAGTAAAACTAATCAGGCGCCCAATTAATTACAAATGGAAACTTATTCAAAATTTAAACATATTTAGAGAGAAAATACTTAATATACATAAATATTACCTTAACCCTTCAGAGCTTGAAATACTAGGAGGTATGGTATTTGGAGATCATGCTGTTCCTAGTAAAAAAGAAACAAAAGATAACTTTATAAAGTCAGGATTATTTCATCTACTTGCTGCTTCTGGTATGAATGTCGCTTTGATTTTTTGCATATGGTTTTTTATCGCAAAGAATATAGGTATACCTCGCAGGCTAAACATTGCTCTTGGCGGCTTGATTGTACTGCTATATTTGTTTTTAACAGGTATGCCCCCATCTGTATTCCGTGCTACTATTATGATGGAGTTTATTTTATTTGGTAAGTTTATTGATAAAAATACTGACTTATTAACCCTTTTATCAATGGCTGCTTTTTTAATGATTATATGGGATCCCTTGTACTTGCTGAATATTAGTTTTCAATTATCCTTTATTGTTACATTTGGTTTAATATTATGTATAGAGGCATGTGTAAATAAGTTAAAGCCTATACCTGTTGCTGTTTCAGGGGCTGTTGTTGTGCCAATTATTGCACAAATTTGGGTGGCTCCAATACAGGCATATTATTTTAATACATTTGCTACTTACTCGATTTTGGCTAACATAATTGTAACACCGTTTGTGGGGTTTATAACATTTTTAGGATTCATATCAAGTATTTTATGTATAATCCCTTTTGTTGGTCAGTATATTTGCTTCTGGTTTGATGTTTGTGCACTGCCTTTAATCAAAATACTCCTTTTTACATCATCTTTTTTTGCAAAGCTGCCTTGTTCAATAATACACTTGCCTTCACCTGAGTTAGGAGAGTTGTTTGTTATTTATTTAATTATATTGAGTATTTCTGTTTATATGTATGTTTTTGCAAGAGGTAAACAGGAGAATCAAATTGAGCAAAAATTTTTTAAAAAAGTTGTTTTAGGAATTTTATTTAGCTGTATTGTTTATTTATGTTTTATTTTTATACAAAAATATTTTGATAATAACTTAAAAATTACGTTTTTTAATATAAAAAATGCGAATACATTCTTGATAAAAACGCCTGAAAAGAAATATGTTTTAGTAAATCCTACCAATTTAAACAAAAAGAAGTATACTCCTGCTAAAAGTGTTTTGTTGCCTTATTTTACTTCAAAAGGAATAAAACAAATTGATAAAATTATTACATTAAGTTCTAATTTATCTTTCAGGCGTTCTTTGGTTCAGCTTGTTAAACAAATTAAAATAAAGGAGTTATATATAATTAGTGCTAAAAACTCAAATCAATTATCTGAAATAAAGTCTATATGTGATCAAAGTGAGATTGATTTATACGTGGTTAAACAAAGTGATATTGCTTTAGATAACTTTAAAACTTTTAATTTTAAAGTAGCAAATATTGATCAACGATTGTCTATCGAGTATAAAAAGTTCAATGCAAAAATTTATTTAAATGATATTCAAGCCTATATAGATACTTTAAATTATAAAAATAAAATGAATATTAATGCTGGAGCTGTACAAATAATAACTAATGGGGAAAGAATAAGCATTAAAAACTTTGACAGCTAAAATACTTTAAATGATTTACATTGCAGACATAAAAATATGCTAGTATTTTAAATGATATATTATATGCTCATAGGTCAAATTTTAATTTTAAGATAAGAGACTTATTAAATGACTAATCCTAAAAAAAATTTTAAAAATGTTTATGAACAAGCTCGTCTTGAAAAAACCAAAAAATATGGCGATCCAGATAGAAATTTGTTTATTACATTAGGAATAATAGCTCTTGCTGCTGTAGCCTTAATTGTGACTAAACAGCAAAAAGAAAATGAAACCTTTGACTTTACAAAATATTATCCGGCAACAGCTCCTATATATATGGACTTTAACGAGAATAATATTCAAGTTGACAATGATACAATAAAGTCTGGTATTAAATCATTTACGTTTAGCAAAATATTTGAGCAGACTCTAGATAAAAATATTTATAAAACCTTATTGAGAGAAGATAAAAAACAACTTTTTCAAAAAAGCTTTAAAGGAAACTATAGCTTTGGTGTTTGGAATCAAGATAAAAAACTTGCCAGATTGGGAGTTATTAATATAAAGAATGAAGTTTTTGTAAATAATTTTATAAATCAAACTATTCATAAAGGTAATGATTTTGTCAGTAAGATTTTTAAAGGATATAAAATTATAGTTTTACCAAAGGGCGCTTATTTTATAAGCAAAAGAAAGCTCTATTTAGCTGATAGTGAACAAACATTGAAATATTTAATAGATAATTTTATATTGAATAAATCTGGTAGCTTAAAAGATTCGGATATTATTAAAAAGTTTAAAACTCTTTTTAATGGCAAAAGAGCTGCAACCTTTATCGCAAAGGACTTTAATAATTTAAATAATATTGAGTTGAGTAATAAGGGCTTATCTAAAATTCATAATTATTCAATTGGTATTTTAAAATTAGAAAAAGATATTTGTGATTTAAATATTTTTTCTAAAGTTAAAACTGCATTGCCAAAAACTGACGCCAAAGAAGTAATTAATTCAACTTTTGATAAGAATAATATATATCGAGTATCAAAACTTATTCCTGATGACACTTTATTATATGTCTCTGTTAATAATATTTCTAAATATAAAAACCTATTGAACCCTTTAATTGATGACCAAAGTCCGTATAATTTTTTTGATGTTATTGCATTGTCTAAGCAAAGCGGACTGGACCTGGAAGAACTCTTGAGAAATAATATATATGGTGCTTTGTTTAATAAAAAAGATTATATATTTATGGTTTCTAAAAATGAAAAAACGGATAAATTTCAACGAAACCTGGAAAATAATGTTTTAAAAAAGTTTATAGATATTAAAAGCATTAATTATGGAAAAAATGAGTTTAAAGCAGTTTATAACAAAAAAGCACAGGAAAGTATTTGTTGGGGAGAGTTTAATAAAGAGTTTTATGCGCTTAGCAATACAAATTCGATGAAAAAACTTGTTAACTTAAACTCTAATAAAAAGTCAAAAAAACTAGCAGATGCGGACTCTTTTTTAAAGCTTTTAAAAAAGAGTCCGCAAAGTTCTGATATATTCTTATTTGCAAAAATAAATAAACTTGATTCATTTAAACAAGAGCATCATTTTTTAGATTTGGAAAAAAGTGATAATAATGAGTTGTCTGTATCTGAATTGCTAAGCAAGTTGGATCGTTTAATGTTAAATATAAATTATAATAGAGATACGATTAATTATCGATTTTTATTGGATTTTAAAGAATAATGACAAGGGGAGCTGTTTGATGCTGGAAAAATTGCAGCAAGCAAAGGGACTTATTCTTGAAGTAGAGGAAGAATTGATTAGACAAAAGGGATTTTGTCCTTATGAAGTTGGATTTGCTTTACGCAAAATAGATGATGCAATTTTAGAATTACAGAATATATTGATTGACAAGAACGAAAATATGACTTAGCCTGTATAGTTAATCTTTTTTGAAATATAACACTATTGACAATAATAAAATACTGCCTTTGCGCTCAACCAATGGTCGAATGGTAATTAGAAAGTGGACTTGTATATTTATATATAGGCTTTAACTTTTTAAATAACCTGAAAAGGATTTTAGATTAATATAAACAATGTAACAAATTGTTAAAAAACATGCACTTTTTAGTAAATATTTAGCATGTGGGTATTTTAATATTAATAGATATCGTAGATAAGAAGGCATTTACATGGTCAACCAAATATTTAATAATCCATATAGAGTTAATCCAGCTGCTCAACCTATACGCAGAGAATCTGGTTTGACTACGCAGCAGCAGGTTCAAAAGTTTCAAGTACCTGCTTTCGGCTCGTCAATGCCTACTGCAAAACAAGCCCCGGCAGTTAATCCATTTTCTCAAAAACATGCAGCAACACCATTGGCTGCAAGTACCCTGGAAGGCGCTAGATCTAATCATTCAATTGGATTAAGCCCAATGGCTCAGGGTGCACTTGGAGAAAATGCGGTTCACTGTAATGGAGGAAGATTGGGCACTAGACTTAACTGTTGTGGATAGTTAACAATTAAAATTACTTAAAAAAAGAAGTTGTCCCTTAAAGATAGCTTCTTTTTTAATGCACACATAAACGTAAAAATGGATGTTTTCTAAACCTTAGAAAAACATCCATTATAAAGTCCCCCTCTTTTAGCCTTAAGAGAGTAAAAATTTTTTTGACCCCTTTAAGGAGCGGACTATAGGTGAGCGAGGTATAAAAGGGCACACTTATCCTTTAAGCGAATAATTTGCTCTTTTAAAATTAAAATTTGCTTGGCTAGAGCAGCCTTTAAAGCCTCGCTATATAAGTAATCAGCATTTTGCAATGCTTGATTTCCTATATTGTTATTGTTTTTTACTCTGTTTGGTACAGAGTTATTGTTTTTATATATACTATTAGCCGCTACTGTAATTTTGGCAGCGCTATTAGTTTTATTTTTTAATATTTTTTTACTTATTAATTTTTTAAATTTATTATATATAATATAAAAATAATTAAAAATATACTTAGACACAAAGAAAGAAGGTTGTTTTCCAACACAAAAAATATTAGATGAAGTAATAGCGCATAAAAATGCTATCATCTTCCACAAGATAAAACCTAAATTTTTTGCATATTGCGTTAACTTCATTATTTTTATAGCCTTTAGTTTTTTTTGTAACAAATGTCAATATACTTCAAAATTATATCTTTAATATATATTCTAGCATTTTTTTTAAATTTACGCAGGCTTTAAAAAAGGTAAAATACTATTTTTGTAACATATCTTAATTTTTTAAATAATTGTAATGAGTTCTTTTTAATAAAAAAATCATATTATATTTAAAATTTAAAAATCATATATTTAGAGAGGTTCTTTCCTTCTAACTATATGATATGATTTAATTGGGAATTAGTGGTTTGGGGGTAAATATATGAGAAAAAAAATTCAAGTTGGAAACAAGCTTATTGGTGATGGTGAGCCGACTTTTGTTATTGCAGAAATTGGTATTAACCATAACGGTTCTGTGGAAAATGCAAAAAAATTAATTGATATTTCTAAAACCTGTGGTTGTGATGCAGTAAAATTTCAAAAAAGAACAGTAGATGTTGTTTACACAAAAGAAGAGTTGGCAATGCCAAGGCCAAACCACTTTGGAGATACAAACGGTGATCTGAAAAGAGGTCTGGAATTTGGTTATGATCAGTATAAAGAAATTGATGAATACTGCAAGGCAAAAGATATTTTATGGTTTGCATCTTGCTGGGATGAAGCATCTGTTGATTTTATTGAACAATTTAATCCCCCCTGTTATAAAGTTGCATCAGCAAGTTTGACTGATGATAATTTATTAAAGCATACAAAAACAACAGGTAAGCCCATTTTACTCTCTACAGGAATGAGTTCTCAGGAAGAAATAGACCGTGCACTTGAGATATTAGGCGATAATGTCGTATTATTCCACTGTACGTCAACTTATCCTACAGATTTAGAAGAAATTAACCTAAAAGTAATAACAAAATATAGAAATAAATATGATTTTCCTATTGGCTTTAGCGGACATGAAAGAGGCGTAACAACTACTGTTATTGCAGCTGCAATGGGTGCAAATTCTATTGAGAGACATATAACTTTTGATAGAACTATGTGGGGTAGCGATCATGCTGCAAGCTTGGAGCCACAGGGTTTATTTAGGCTGGTTAGAGATATAAGACAAATACCTATTGTAATGGGAGACGGCCAAAAAGTTGTTTATGATTCTGAAAAGCCTATTATTAAAAAGTTAAGAAGAGTTAAAGGTAATAAAAATGCCACAAAAGTTTAATAAAGACATAAAGATAATAGCAACTGATTTTGATGGCATTATGACTGACAGTTGTGTTTACTTTTCTTCTGATAGTATGGAAGAACAAAAAAAAGTAAGCTATAAAGATATTATGGGGATGTCTTTGGCTGTAAAAAACGGTTATAAGCTTGCAATCATATCAGGTGAAAACTCTCCTATTATTGATAGAGTAGCTAATCGTTTTAATTTGGAAGATGTACATAAAGGCATAAAGAATAAGCGCGAGTCTATAGAGCAAATTTCTCAAAAATATTCTGTGCCTTTATCTCAGATATGCTATTTGGGAGATGATATTAATGATATTTGTGTTCTGGAGAGGGTAGGGTTTGCTGTAACGGTTCCAGATGCGAATTTTAAGGTTAAAGAAATTCCCCGAATTTACATAACAAAAGCTCAAGCAGGCAATGGCGCATTTAGAGAGATAGTAGATTTATTAATATATTAAATTTAAAACAGAGGTGAGTGATGTTTCAAAAAAATATAGAGGTTTTAAAATTTAAAAATCCTGATTTAGCAGCAAAGTTAGAAAATCTTAGTTTGGAAGATGTAAGTGATAATTTTTCTGTTTTTGAAGCTGAAAGTAATGATTTAATAATCGGATATAAAGACATACCGCTGAATAGTCCGGTTGATCCAATTCAGGAAGCAAGGCAAATTTGGAATAAATCAATAAAAACAGAGCCTGTTAAAAATGATATTCATTTGGTTTTTGGGATAGGGTTGGGTTATTTATTCAAGAGAACTTATATAAGCTCACCTGCTAAAGTTTTTGTGTTTGAACCTAATATTGAAGTTTTAAGATTTGTATTTGAGTATATTGATTTTTCTCAAGAACTAGCTGCCAAACGAGTATACTTTACAGATAATTTTGATATTTTGATGGATAAAATTCAGAAAGAGTATCTGTCCGGCGACAAAGTTGAACCGCTTTTTGTTGATTCTTATGCCTTGTTAAACCAAAAAATATTAATGGATTTGACTTCTGAAATTATCAAAATATGCCAATTGAGAAACATGGACCAGAATACAATTTTTAACCGGTGTAAGGACTGGACTATAAACAATATTACCAATATGAAATTCTTTCCTAAAGCTCGACCTGTCAGTATTTTACAAGATAAATTTAAAGAAAAGCCTGCTTTAATTGTTTGTTCGGGACCTTCTTTAGAGAAAAATATTCAGAATATAAAAGAAAATAAAAATAAATATATATTAATATGCATTAGTAATGCATTAAAATATTTGATAAAAGAAGATATAATACCCGATTTTGTAGTATTTTCTGATTCAAAACACCTTGAGCAGCATATAGATGGTATTGAAGACAAATTAAAAGATATAAACCTTATCACTTGCTCAAAAGCAGATTTTAATTTAACAAGAAATACTTTTAAAAGAAAATTATTTTATTTTTCCAACACTGATGTCATAGCAGAATGGTTTAATTCACTAGCACCAGAGCATTTTGAGCTATATAAATCCGCTGGTAGTGTCTCTATCATTAGCTATTTTATTGCAAAGAAAATGGGATGCGCCCCTATTGTTTATGCAGGCTTGGACTTAGCGTTTGTAGATGATAAGTTATATGCAGATGGCAAAAAACCGGATGTAAACTCTCAAGGGGATATTAATTTGGGATATGCTCCTGCTTATAATTGTAAAAAAACAATGCAGGTAAAAGGACGCAATGGTAAAGATATTCTCTCCAGGGATGATTATGCATTATTTATTAGACAACTGGAAGATATTATTGAAGAAGAGAATATTCAAAATAAAATAATTAATACATCTCTAAATGGTGCATTAATAAAAGGCATGAAATATACCGAATTTGATAAGATTAATAATGAAATCTCTGGCAAGAGTATAGATGTTAATGCAATTTTGAGCGAATTGTTTGAGCAAAACTCTGAAGATTGGAATATTTTGCTTAATAACCTGGCAAAAAGTTTAATAGAACAGCACCAAGAAATAAAACTGATTAAGAATAATTGTCAAAAAATAGTTAAAGCCTTAAATCAAATTAACAAAAATCTGCAAGATGACGATATTCAGATTATCTTTCTGGATTCTTTGATTAAGGGGATTCAAAAAAATATATCTCAAACAAGAGGGGATATCCTTAAAAATGTTTTTCTTTCAAATTCTCTTCAAAAAGAAATTCTTGACTATACAAATAACTATAAACTAGATGTATTACCATCATCAGTTGAAACCATAAAAAATAATATGCAGACTGAGTATAATCTGTTTAATATTGCTCTTATGACTTCATCAGCCATAGAAAAAAATCTGAACGGAGTAATTGATAAATATAAAAGAAAAGTAATTAAAGATGAGTGTGTAGTATAAGTCTTAACACGCGAGTCCGGTGAGCGAGAATGTCGTAACCAATCTAACCAATCGAAGGCAACAAATGCTTAACGAAATGAGCATGAAGCGTAAGCATTCACCGACGGGGTATCAGCGTCGACATGAGAAGAAGGATTATGAATCAACTGGGGAAATTCCTCGATGTCCGACAAAGAAAGATTGTTGAGGAAACCTATAACCTTGATGGAAAAATGGAAGAATAGATCTCAGGATTCCACCTCGCAATGGACACCCTTGCCTTTTACTAACAGTTCCTACTACCAAGCCTGTAACGGACTTTCACCGTCTAGCTGTCGGAGTATGTTAGGCAGACAATTAGAAGACCTTCCTGTTATAGGAAGGTCTTCTAATGATTAGATTATTCTTCGATATCTTCGTCATCGTCATCGTCAGTAGCTTTTTTACCTGGTTTTCTGCCTCTTCGAGATAATTTTTCTCTGTTTTCTTGTTGAATTTCCAAAGTAATATTTAGGTTTTTAGCTACTTCACTAATGTGTTCCTGGTATTTATCCGGTGAAACCTTTTGTTGATCTAAAAGATAAAAAATAATTTTGACACCGGCTAAATTAATACCTAGTTCTCTAGTTAGATATTGAATGAATTTACCTCTTTCAATATCGTTGAAAGAATACAATCTACGATTCTTTGGAGATCTTGAAGGAACTAGTAGGTTCTCATCATCATAAATTCTAAGTGTTCTTTGATGAACTTTTAAAATACTAGAAACAATACTGATAGGAAACATAGGTTTATTGGGATCAATAACCGAATTTCCTTGTGTTGTTACAATATCCATAGGCATAACTCTTTTTCACCTTTTCTCGCATCTCTACCATCATTTTTTTTAAAGTTAACTTACTTTATCTACAGTTTAATAATGACACAATCTTTATAATAAAATCAAAAATTTACTAATTTTTTTTAACATTTCATAATAATATATTAATTACAAACTTGTCTTGTACAAATATCTAAAATATAGATTTTAAATTGCTGTCTGTATATTTATAATTATATATTATAACTAACAAATATTATTTTCAAGTATCAATCTATACTTAAGTTTAAAAATTTCAAACAATAAAGAGATCAAATTTTTTAAACTTCATCCTTTAGTTGTATAGTCGCATTTATTATTGGATTTTAAAATATATACATGAGTATCTCTAAATTTATAAAAAAAACATTATTTTTATTATTTATCAGTTTAATAATGCCTTATCAGACCATATCTGCAAAAGATTGGTTTAAGTTAAACATAATTGATAAAGATAAAATTTGGTATATAAACGTAAAAAGTATTCTCCAAAATGGTAAATATACTTATTATTGGTGTAAAGTAATTTATTTAAAGCCGGAGAGTTTGCCAAGCAAGAATATGTCTTATACAAAGGTTCATTTTATATCAGACTGCTATAGAAATTTAATGTCAATAACCGAGATAATAGGGTACAGTAAAAATAAAAAAATTCTCTTTCGAGAATCTTCAAAAAACTTTAACGAATTAAATCCTATTATTCCTAATTCTACATACCAAAGCTTACATAATTTAGTTTGCAAATATGCTTTGTACTCAGATTAAAATTATTTTTAGCGCTTTTTGGCTGACAAAAATGTTTGCCAAGTGTTTTTTATAATTACACCAATTTTTGTTATTGGGGTATCTTTTCTTATATACCCTCTGGATCCCAGCTTGATACAATTTTGAACACTTTCTAAGTCTGATACAGATGTTAACATAATAACAACAGTATTCGGAAAATTTTTAATAACTTCTTCCAGAACTTCTTCACCTGTTTTTATGGGCATATTTATATCAAGAAGTAATATATCAGGCTTTAGTAGCTTGAATATATTTAAAGCGTCCTCTCCGTTGTTAGCTTCTCCAACAACTTTATATCCAATAGAATTTATTACTACTTTCATTAACTTCCTTATATGTTCTTCATCATCAACTATGAGAACATTTGGTCTCTTTTCATTCATTAAGAACTCTTCTCCTTTTATACATATAATAAATTATATTTCTCAAATTAGAATATGTAAAGCCTAAACTTATTCGGAAAAAGATTTTTTTAAACTATTTAATAAGGTTTTATAGACTTCGAAGGAATTTTTATCCAAAGCTTCACTCTTCTTAACTAAAGGTTTGATGAACATTTCAAGTTCATAAGCTCTTTCGCTTAATTCAGTAAACCCAAAAGACGCACTTGATCCGGCTAGTTTGTGTGTTAATTGATACAACTCTTTTAAAGCTTCAAAGTTTGTTAAATTTTCATCCAAACTTTTTTCCAGACTTTGAAGTTGCTGCATTTTTTCTGGTAAGTGCGCAGCATAGCTTTGTTTAAGTTCTTCAATTTGTTCTAAAAATTCTTTATCAGACATTTGCATGATAATTTTCCCATATGTTTCTAATTGTATCCGATAGTGTAATTGGATCAAAAGGTTTGGTTATAACATCCAATACTCCGGGTTGCGATTTATATTGTGCAATTTCGTGTAATTGAGCCTTAGCTGTTATAAAAACAACCGGTGTTGAAACCAATGAATCTATTTTTCTTATCTCTAAAAGGGTTGTAGGACCATCCATATCAGGCATCATTACATCTAATAATATTAAGTCAGGTGCAAACTCAGGAGCTTCTTCCAAAGCATCTGCACCACAATTACAAGTTTTTACACTAAAGCCACCAATATTTTCCAACGCAATACTTGCTATTGTTTGGATATCAGGTTCATCTTCAACATACATAATTTTTTGTAAGGTAGGCATATATTGTTTCCTTTCCTATAATATATCCATTTATTTATCAAAAGTCAACGAGTTAATTACATCTAAAAATTTCTGATTGCTTGTAACTGATTTCATTAGTACAGCATCTACATTTTGGGCTGTTTTTTGATCTATATCATGTGCAGAAAAAATAACTACGGCAGTATTTTTATTTGCAGCATTGATTGTTTCAATTAAGTCAGTTCCACTTCCGTCTTTTAATTCAAAGTCTAATATAACAAGATCAAAGTTTTTATCTTTTATTTTTAATTTAGCGTCTTCAATGTTTGTCGCCGATTCAACCTCTGCAATATCTTTCAATACAAAAGAAATAACTTCTAAAATATCAGGATTATCATCAACATGTAAAAGCAATGGTTTGTCTTGACATTTTTTGTCTTTGATAGCTCGCTTGATAGTGTCAACCAGTTTATTTTGGTCAATTGGTTTATTTAGCCAGTCAACAACAGCATAATTGCCATTAATAGTAGATTTATTTTTATTAGCCATAATGGAAACAACTATTATAGGTATTTGTTTAGCTTTATCTATTTTTTGTATTTCTTTTATCATAGATATTCCATCTTTATCCGGTAAAACTAAATCTAAAGTAATGGCATCATAATTATAATCATTTTTTTCTAGCTTTTGCATTAATTCATTTGCCGTGTAAGCTACATCGGTTTTATAACCCTCTTTTTCTAAAAACAGTTTAATCAAATTTGCCACATCTTTATCATCTTCGCAGATTAAAACTTTCTTGTCAGTTTTAAAGGGGAATGCATTTTCACCATCTGATTTTTTAGTACGTCTATCATTAAACAAAGGAATATCAAAATAAAATGTACTCCCTTTTCCCAGCTCTGTTTCAAAAGAAATAGAACCATGCATTTTTTCAATTATTGCTTTACAAATATTTAAGCCTAAACCGCTACCACCTTTAGCTCTTGTTGTTGAAGAATCGGCTTGGGCAAATTTTTGGAATATTTTTGATTTGAATTTTTCCGGCATTCCTTGCCCATAGTCTTTTACAGATACTCTTATAGTATTTTCATATCTTGATACAATAATGTCAACACTATCATTCGGTTTAGAAAATTTTGCCGCATTTGATAATAAATTTGTTATTACTTGCATTAATCTATTTTTGTCAACAAATAATTGAATATCATCTACATCTTCAATAATTCTATAATTATTGTCTTCGTTAATATAATATTCTGCGCCTTCTCGTTTATTATTAATGTTTACAAAGTTATACTTTACGTCATATTGAGCTGCATACATATTATTACTGGATATACATTCTTTAATTAATGGGATTAAGTCCACAACCACCATATCAAAAGTCATTTTGCCAGACTCTATTTTTTCAATATCAAGAATGTCATTAATTAAGAAGACTAATCTAGAGCTATTATTATATGCAATATCAATTAAGCTTTTCATCTGCTCAGGTACTTTTCCAAGTGTGTTAGCAGCCAACAAACCTAAAGAGCCCCTGATCGAAGTTAATGGTGTTCTTAATTCATGACTTACTATTGAAACAAATTCATTTTTGAGTTGAGCAACTTCTTTATGTTGTGTTATATCTCTGATTACAACTATAAATATAGTCTTATTATCCCAATATATCTCACTTAACCCCATTTCAGCCGGAAACGTTGTATTATTTTTTCTTACAGCTGTTAATTCAACCTTTCCGTCAACTAATTTAGACATTAAAGAGTCTATAACTTCAACCTCAGGAATTAAAATATTTATATTTTGATTTTCTAATTCTTTTTCTGAATAACCAAAAAGTACTTCTGTCATAGGATTATAGGATTTAATATTTCCAGAGACATCTATTGTGATGATACTGTCAACCATACTGTTTAAAATAGCTTCTAATCGTTGCTCGTTAAGTTTTTTTTGTTTAAATATACTAAAAATGTTAGTTAATAAGCCTATTATGATAAATATAAAGCTAAGTATTTGTACAACAGTACTAAGTTCATATTTAAAATCAAATACTTCATTAGATGCGGACTGAAAAATAGATATGGAGACAAATTGACCAATTAGTGCATACATAATAAAGTAGTTTAAATAATCCTTTTTCCAGTCACTTTTAATAAAATAGCCTAATAAAGTTGAAAATAATAAAATTGATAATAAAATATAGCCCATGTTTATAAAGTCAAGAGTTAATGGTAAAAGCATTAGTGAAGCTAATATTGCTGTCGTTAGTATAAGAATGGAAGTATAATAAAGCATTTCATTTAATTTAAGATTTATTTGCTTTTTTTCCTGGTAATAATTAATAATTAAACTCGTTAAAAAGGTTAGTGTAAAAAATGTATTAATAGCAAAATTGCTCCAAAGTAAATAAGCAGTGCCGGAAGCAGAAATAAGTTGTAATAAAAAAGGACTCAATGTTAATGCCAGACTAAACTTTAAAAGAGAGGTAACTAATAATCCGCTACTAATAATTAAAATATTAGTAGTTTTCCTGTAATAATATTTAATAAATCCCAGTATAGCTGCATACAAACAAATAAAAGCAGCAAATAGCTCTATAATTGTATGAATAAAATCATTACTAACTATATATATTTTGTTTACAAGATAATATACAAATAAAAATATTGCTAATAAAAGAATAAAGCCAAAAGTTTTTCTTTGCTCTGTGATATTCATTGTATACCTTTAAGTACTAATATAAAATAAGTATAATTATAGCATATTTATTATATAAAAATAAGCCATTGTATCAATTATGCTAAGATAAGGTGAATTAAGCAACATCTCTTAAAACAAAGTGTTTACTTGAAAAATACGGAAGAAATTTTTTTTAAATATTTAATTTTTAAATTATTTTTTCTTAACTTTTATCACAAAATAATAGATACTGCTAATCTAAAAGAGGATGTGCCATACCCGTATTTTGATTGTATAATTGAAATAAATTTTTGGTGGAGTATGAATAATGAAAATTACTGTACTGGTTGATAATAATACATTTGTGGATAAATATCTGAGGGCTGAACCGGCATTATCAATATTTATACAAGACAAGGGCATAAATTTGTTATTTGACGTTGGGTATTCTGATATGTTTATCCAAAATGCACATAAACTTGGCATAAATCTTTTAAAGCTTGACTATATAGTTCTGTCCCATGGGCATCTTGATCACACTTGGGGTTTGTCAGAGTTGGTTAAGTATTATTGCGAAGCAGCCTATATGAAAGAAAAGTGTAAAACACCAACATTGGTGACTCATCCATACACAATTTTCAGCAAAACTCGCAAACATTTTGGCGAAGTCGGATGCATGTTTAGCGAAGAAAAACTTAAAATGAATTTTAATGTTAATTTAAGTAAATCACCGGTATGGTTGAACGATAAGATTGTATATCTTGGTGAAATTAAGCGGCAGCTTGAATTTGAAGAAAATGAAAGTAATGATAAGATTATATCTAAAACAATAGATTTAAAAGAACAATATTTGGATGACTCTGCAATTGCTTGTAAAACAAACGAAGGTTTAGTAATAATCACAGGATGTTCACATTCTGGCATTTGCAATATAGTCGAACAGGCAAAATCTGTTTGTAAAGAAAATAGAGTAGTTGATATCATAGGCGGCTTCCACCTTATTAAACCACCAAGAGAAAAACTAATTAATACACTTGATTATATAAATAGTCTGAATTTACAAGCATTACATGCATGCCATTGTACGGATTTAAGCTCCAAAATTGCACTTTCTAATATTGCGCCATTAAAAGAAGTTGGCTCTGGGCTAATGTTAGAGTATAAATAAAAATATTTATATACTATCTAGCTTTTGCCTTGCGTGTTTTTGCATATCATATTTAGAAAATTCAGAAGAGATTTTTTGATTAAATAAGTTTTTTAAATCATTTTCTGATAAATTTTTAAATAAAGCATCTTTTATTGTATCTCTTAATGAAGAATAAGTATCATTAAAAAAGATTTCTATCATTGAATTTTGAATAATTTTATCATTTAAATGTGCCGATAATATGTCGATTATCTCAGATCTGATAATAATCGAATATTTTTCTATATCTTTAAGTATAGACAGATAAATAGAATTTATGCGCGGATCAGGGAGTTTGTATTTTAAAGTTCCCAGAGCGGCAAGTTTTACAGTCTCGTCAATATCTTCTATTTGTAGTAATAATAGTTTGATTACGCTGTCTTCATCCAGATGATTTTTAAGTAATTTTATAACTTCAACTTTTATATCTGCACTTTCGTCATAAATTTTTGAAAATATAAGCTTTTTTATTGCCGGGTTGTCTAATTTATTTGATAGGGCATTTATTAAAGCTTTTTTAAGCGGTATAGATTCAAATTTATCTGCAAGAAGTTCGCAAAGCATTGTTACAACTTCTGGGTATTTATTTGTACATGTTGAAAGTTTATTTATTATTAGTGTTCTGACTTCGTCGTAGCGATTATCTTTTAATTCTTTTAATAACTGACTTCTTATATGGCTATCATCCACAAGCTCTGATGCTAGCACTTCAATTGCCACCATTTTAGGAACAAAACTGTCACCGCAAAGTTTGTCTGTGAGTATTACCTTCTTAAACTCAATATCAACAATGCTTTTTGCCAATATTTTTAGCCTGTTTGTATTTTCCAAAGAAATCTTTTTTTCGTTTAACAAAGTTACAAGCTCAATAAGGACTGTTTGCGAATATTCATTGCTATTGCTGCTTTGATTTAGCCTGCTGTTTGTATTCATTTATAATCTTTCTTTAATCCTTCTTTGTGCAAATTATATGACTTTTCAATTATATCGAAAAGCATACCAGAGTTACTATAACCATATTCTATTATATATAAAACATATAGATTAAATTTATTGCCTTTTTTGATTTCTAATTTATTTATAAATATATAAAAACAAGGCAAGTTTTATATACAAAATATTATTGAGCTGTAAAAAATCTGTTGCTGGTTCCTTCTCTGCCTATAGCGATTCTTATTCTGCGCATACAACCGGGACACCATCCGATATAAGCGGTTTTGTCTTTATTTACGTATATTCGATTATAGATGTTGCAGCAGTTAAATTGCACACATATGTATTTTCTTTTTTCTGCCATTTGCAGACCCCATTGTTTTTATTCCGTATAAATAAATATAAGACTATCATTTATATGAGTGCGTCCTTTAGTTGGAGTAAATATATTAAAAAGGCAGAGTGGCAATTTTTTTATTAATTCTTTAAGAAAAATTGTTTCCTTTTAAGAAGGATATAATATTTTTTTTGATGTGATATACTCAATTGAAAATAGACTAATAGACTAGTGGTTTATAAGGTGAAAAACAGTTTAGGGAATCCTCATGTATTTGGCTTTCTCGTATAGTAAAAGGGAGTTCTTGAAATTGAAAATATTATTTGTTTCAGCTGAAGTTAATCCGTTTGCAAAAGTCGGTGGCCTGGGTGATGTCGCAGGGAGTTTGCCAAAATTTATAAAAAAAATGGGGCATGATATCAGGGTTATACTACCTTACTATGGCACTATTAATAATAATCATCAAGAAGATTGTAAGATCGAAGATGTACCTGACTCTTCTGTTGAACTGGAGTTTGATGGTAATATTTCTAAGTTTTCCTTGAAAAAATGTGTATTGCCAAATACAAACGTCCCTGTTTACTTTGTTGTTAGTTATGAGCTTTTTGGGCAGTATGATGATATTTATCCGGCTAATCATAAAGAAAATTTTCAGTTAAAAAGATTTATTGTGTTTTCTTATGCGACGCTTAAGCTGGTTGAGAAAATTAATTTTAAGCCTGATATTATTCATTGTAATGATTGGCATGTGGCCTCTATTCCGATGTACTTAAAATCATTTGTTGATGATAATATAGACTTTTTTAAAGGTATTAAAACTCTTTATACTATACATAATTTATCCTATCAGGGTCGTTCATCGCCTGATATATTAAAATTTACAAAAATTGATGCAGATAAATTCTTTCATATGAACGGGTTAGAGTTTTATGGCAAGGTTAATTGGATGAAGGGCGGCATAATTTATGCTGATAAGGTTAATACTGTTTCTGAAAATTATGCAAAAGAAATTCAAACTCAAGAGTATGGCGAAGATTTAGATGGGGTATTAAGGGCTAACTCTAAAAAGTTGAGTGGCATATTAAATGGGGTGGATTATTCAATTTGGAACCCTGAAACCGATCAGCATATAATAAGAAAATACTCTAAAAAGGATTTAAAGGGCAAAAATAGTTGTAAAATATCCCTGCAAAGAGAATATGACCTTGAGGCTAATCCTTATGTGCCTGTAATAGGTATGGTATCAAGGATGGTTGAGCAAAAAGGCTTTGACCTGCTGGAAAGAATACTTTATCAATTAAAGGTTATGAACTTGCAGTTGGTTATCCTCGGGCGGGGGGATAAAAAATATGAGAAGTTGTTATTAAAATTAAATGAAAGTACATCAAATATTAGGGTTAAGACTGGTTTTAACGAAATAAGAGCAGAAAAAATCTATGCTGGTGCTGATATGTTTTTGCTGCCGAGCAGGTTTGAACCTTGCGGATTGAGTCAGCTAATTGCTTTGAAATATGGGACTATACCTATTGTTAGAAAAACAGGTGGACTTGCTGATACGATAGTTGATTATTCTTCTGATGATAGTGGAAATGGCTTTATGTTTGGAGAATATACCACTACTGAGTTGTTAAATACAATAAAATCAGCTTGTAAATATTTTGAAAATAAAAATTTGTGGGGTAGAATCATTATGAATGCACTTAGCTGCGATTTTGGATGGCAAAAAAGTGCGAAACTGTACGAAAAGCTATATAAAGATATTAAGAGAGAGGAAGGATAAGTTTTCTATGCCTGAGATGAGGAAAGACCCCATAACTAACAGCTGGGTGATTATTGCAACAGAAAGAGCTAGGCGACCGGAATCTGAATTGATAGAAGGCAATAGTTTGGATGAAGGTATACCGCATGATCCGGGATGCTTTTTTTGCTCAGGCAATGAGTACACAACGCCACCTGAAGTTATGGCTTATAGGACAGAAGGAAGCTTGCCGGACAAGCCGGGATGGTCTTTAAGGGTTGTGCCGAATAAGTATGCTGCTCTCAATATGGATGGTAATTTTAAGCCTGGCAATAGCAACAAAGGCTTAAAAGTCTCTGGTTATGCAACCGGAATGGCTGAAGTTATTATTGAAACAGATCATCACTCTAAAAATATTGCTTTATTTAATAATGAAGAGACTTTTGTTGTTTTAAAATCTTATAGGGACCGGTATTTGGTTTTATCTCAGGAAGATGCTATTGAGTATATTACTATATTTAGAAATAACGGAAAAGAGGCCGGGGCTACACTTATTCATCCTCATAGTCAGGTGCTTGCTATACCTATTGTGCCTACTAATGTTCAAAATGAAATTAATGGTGGAAAAGAGTATTATGATAAGTCTTTGAATTGCATTTATTGCGATATTATTGAAAATGAGCTGAAAGAAAAAAAGAGAATTGTCTACGAAACTGACAATTTTGTTGCTTTTGCTCCTTATTGGTCTAAAACACCGTTTGAAACGTGGGTTGCGCCTAAGTTTCACAGTGCTAGGTATGAAGTATTGAGTAATTCTCAACTGGAAGAGCTTGCGATAGTGTGGAAGGCTGTTTTGCATAAGATTTATGTTGGGTTGGATAATCCGCCTTATAATTATTATATCCATACTGCGCCTGTGCGTGAGAGTCCTGATAAATATTATCACTGGCATATGGAGCTTATACCCAAGTTAACAATGGCGGCTGGTTTTGAGCTTGCTACTGGCATGTATATTAATATTGCTATTCCTGAGGATTGCGCGGACTTTTTGAGGGATATTCCCGTAAGGTAGCTTATTTTATCATTGTCTTGAGATGTTTTTGATATAAATCTAATAAAGCTTGAGGTTAAGCTAGTCTACGCTTATTTAGGATTAAGCTGTGTATTTTTCCAGAGCTTCTATAACTATAGAGTTTATTGATTTATGATTGCTTTCAGCAATTAAGGCTACTTTTTTATGTAGTTCAGAACCGATTCGCACATTGAAAGTGCCTTTAAATACTTTAGGGTTTTTGCCTTCTTTTTTGCAATCTTCTATGTATTCATCCACTGCATCTTGAAAGTCCTTTTTAAGTTCGACTAGGCTATTACCTTCATATAATATAAGATCGTCTATAAAAAGAATTTTGCCGTAAAGGCAGTCATCTTCTTTGCTGTATTCAACTGATCCGTAAAATCCATTGTATTCAAGTGTATTACTCATAGTTTAATCCTCCAGGTTTAACTTATTTTTGACTTCTTTAATTACATAGCTTTTTACTATATTGCCAGGATGAGGCTTATGAGTCTTAATTACTGAACCTTCTTGATTTTTAAAAGCTGTTCTTGACCCACCTGTTTTGCCTGTTTTTACTTCTTCATAACCATATATATTTAGCAGTTTTACAAGCTCTGACCAAGTGAAATCCTTTGGGTTATTTAAAAATCTGTTAATTAGCTTATCGTTTTTAGTCATTTGCCATTTTCTTTCTATAATATTATGGTACCATATTGTAGTACTATATGCAACTGTATTTTAGTACCATATTTTAAAATTAGTTGGCAATAATTAAAAATAAATTCCCCTATTTCTTTAAAAATGGATGCTTTCTACGTCGTAGAAAAGCATCCATTACAAAGTTCGCTTCTTTTAGCCTTAAAGAGAGCCAAAAAAAATATTCAATTGTGTGTTGTGTAAAAATTAAAGATTTATTGACTGCAATGATTCTTGCTTACAAAAAGGGTATAAATAGGCACACTTATCCTGGGTGACAGTCATCACCTTTTTTAGGTCATGGCTACAAGCTGTGATACAGCTTAAGTCTAACTGAAGCAACAGTGATTGATAGACAATAACAATTGCCTCTAGGGGGATAAAGTGCTGTTTTGAGTTTGAAATTAAAGTTTGCGTGGCTAGCACATCCTTTAATTTGTTGCTATTTAAAAAGTTTGCGTTTTTTATAGCTTTATTTATTAATGTGTTATTCGAATTCACTATATTAGATATGAAATTATTATTTTTATTAATAGGTTTTGCCACTGCTGATGTTTTGGCAGCGTTATTACTATTTTGTTTTGATCTTATTTTATTTGTTATCTCTTTTATATTTTTATATATATTATTTAAAAAATTTAAAACATCCGTTAAGCAAGAAAAAAAGGCTGTTTCTTTTTCCTGCATGCTATTTTGTGAAATAAGCGGGCATAGGAATGTTATTATATTCCACAAAATAATGAATAGATTTTTGATGTAGCTTGTTAAATTCATTTTTTTATAGCCTTTAGGTCTTTTCTGTAAAAGTTTTTTAAAAACTGAATGTATTTATACTTTACGACTTTAATATATATTTTAGCATTTTTTTTAAATTTCTGCAGGCTCTTGAAATGTAGAAATGCTAAATTTGTAACATTGCTTAACATATAAAAACAATGTTTATAAAATAATATTTCTTTGAGGTCTAAAAAAATAAAATAAATTTTTTATAAAGTTTTTGCTTTTTAGGTTTTAATATAAAATAGCTCTATATACAAACCTGTCAGTAAAAGCAAGGTTAGTTTTAAAGCCAGGTCAAAAAAAGCTAAACCTGTTAAAGTGGCAGAAAGTTTATGGGTGTATAAACCTTAAAATGTCGGTGTCAATTCTGACACCGACATTATTACGCTTATATTTTAATATTTTGAGAACTCAATTTATTATTGCTTTTTTATGTTATGCATCCATAAAATTAAACATAGCTAAAAACATCGCAAACATTGCAAAAAGCTTTTCGAAAGGTGCAGAAACAGAATTCGCTCCTTCAGAATTACATTCACTTGATTCATTATTATTAATAAATCCAATAAAACCAAAAGCTGGGGCTTCTTCAGTCGAACCTGCTTCATTACTGTCTGTAAAGCCGATAAGACCAAAAGTTGGAGCATCCGCAGAAGAAGACTTACTTGATTGACTATTACCTGTAAATTCAGCAAATCCAAATGGTGATTGATTTTGCTTAATTTCACATTTCTCTACATATTTGCCTTGTTTTTCATCCCACACAAGCTCTTTACCATCTTCGCTCATTACAGTTTCATAACCATCAACTTTACTGGTTCTGCCTCTTTCAGTAACAACTGCAATGTCATGATCTTCATCTGATGAATCTACTACAGTTGCAGACTCTGAATCAATAAACACGACATCATCACCTTCTCCAGTATTTAATGTATTATCTTCACCTTCTACAACCGCGACAGTTGGGCCGTTAGCAGTTACAGAATTATTTTTACCATCTATAGTTGCAACAGTTGCACCAAATGTAGTTGAAGTATTACCTTCTCCATCTACATCAACTATATTCAATCCGTCTTCACCGGCATCAGCCTCATGGACGTTATCATTACCAGTGATTCTGGCATAATTAAGATCGCCTTTTTGGTATATGTCTGAACCGTTAGTTTTTGCAAAAAGCATATTTGCGCCAAAATCTTCAGCTCTTGCAATTTGAGAAATAAATGAACCTTCCCCAGCTTCTATGGTAGCCTTATTAAATACAGTCTTCCCTTTTGAATCTTGATGAGAATCAGCAGCAGCGTTAGCTAATACAGATACACTGGATTTAACATTATTTTGTTTATCTATTTTAGCTTTTGCATCAACTTGAGATTTTGCACTTTTGTCACCAGTACTTTTAGCCCTTGCATTTATTGATGCATATGGAAGTTTTGATAAATCTGCCATACCAACTTTCTCCTTATTTTGTTAATAGCTCAATTTGATTTGAAACGACACACTCTACTTAATAATCAATAAAAATTACAAAGACAGGCTTTTATCTATAATTTTGTTCTTTAAAGTTAAAAAACTTGCAATTCGAAAGAATTATGCATATATATTACACAAATGCTTAAAATCTTTTTATTCAAACCTTTTCTACTTTTACTTCTACTTTCAATTATGGATATTCGCTCTATCTTAGGGATAGGAAAAACACATTGCTTAATTAAATTATTCAACTACTCTTATGGTATTACTCTGACTACTTATATAAAAACAAACAAGTTTAAAAAATTGCTAACCAAGTTCAAAAAAAAATAATAATTAACAAGAAAAACCTCTAAAACCCTTGTTATATAACATTATATTTTTAAAAATTTTTTTATTCTTTTAAAAGCCGATAGCAAATTTGCTATCGGCTTTTTCATCATCTTATTTTATGGAGTCTGTTTATATTTTGACTTTTTTATATATAAGAAAATGGTCTTTATTTAAACCTATGACCCCTTAGGGGGAGTCTTTTTATGCTTTAGTTGCCGTAACTTCGTCTACTGAGGCAGTTTTAGGCTTATTATCCTGTGGACCTTGTTTGCCAGTTTGTCCTTGATCATTAGCTTTTTCGTCTTTGCGAGATTGTCTTTTTTCCTGTCTTTTAGTGTTTCTTTCAGCTCTTTTTTCTGTTATATATCTATGATTGTCACCATCTTTACCATTAGATACAAGCTTTTTGCCTTTTTTGTTTTGGATGTTTTCGTAACCTTCTACAGTACTGCGTTTGGCTTTTCTATTACCAAGAGTTATAGTATCATCATCGTTTTTGCCTTTATCTATATATGTACCTTGACCTTTTGCAGTTATATCATTATCGCCTTTTCCGGTTTTGACTGTGTTACCTTGACCATCAACGGTACCTGTAGTACTGCCTTTAGTTTTTACTGTATTGCCATCACCTTTAACGTTTATCTTGTTCTTATCACCTTTTAATTTGGCTTTATTATCATCTCCATTAATGGTTAAATTATTCTTTTTGCCGCTTGCTTCTATATCATTACCATTTCCATTAACTTTAGCTTTATTTGTACCATCTGGAGCAGCTTGCATAATTTTTGAATTGCTTGTGTCTGCTTTAAGTTTATTTTTAGCATTAGGACCTGTAGCAGCTTGGTCTATAAAAGAATTATCTCCAGCTTTTAAGTCAGCTTCGTTAACAGATTTTTTGTTACCATCTGCTTCTTGCAGGAATGCAGAATCTTTACCAAGTTTTCCTCCTGCAAAGTTAGATGCGCTATCTCCATTTGCGGTTTGTTCAACTATAGCTTTGTTGCCCATGTCCAGTTCTGCAGCATTTCCGGCGACTTTTCCTGTAGCTTCTTGCTCAACTTTTCCTAAATTATCAGCTTTAACATCTCCAAAATTAGCAGCAACTTGGCTACCTTCGGCTATTTGCTTAAATTCAGAGTTTTTATCTTGATCTACTGCACCTTTGTTAATTGCTACTGCATTGCCGGTAGCTTTTTGCCCAAAACCGGAGTCACGCCCTTGAACGGCTGCACCTGTATTAGTTCCATAAGTTCCACCTTCTGCAATTTGTCCAAATTTGGAGCCACGACCTTGAACAGCTGCGCTGGTATTATCTGCACTATATCCTCCGTTGGCAAATTGGCCAAATCTAGATTCACGGCCTTGGACAGCTGAGCCAACGTTAGATGCTTCTTCTCCGCCTTCGGCGCTTTGTCCGAAGTAGCCTTTATTACCCTGTGTTGCGGCACCTGCGTTATATCCGCCATAGCCGCCTTGTGCAAGTTGCCTAAACTCAGAGCTAGCGCCTTGATTAGCTGAGCCTACGTTACCTGCATTTACTCCGCCTTCGGATCCTTGCAAGAAAGAGGAGTCATGACCTTGGTTTGTACTCCCTACGTTATATCCGGTGTGCCCACCGTTTGCAGTTTGGCCAAACTCGCTGCCATTACCTTGTGTTGCTGAACCATTGTTATATCCTCCATATCCGCCTTCGGCAAACTGGCTAAATCCAGAGCGATGGCCCTGATTAGCTGCGCCTACGCTACCTGCATTTACTCCACCTCCAGATTTTTGTATGAAAGAAGAGTCAAGACCTTGGTTTGCTACACCCACATTAGCTGCATCTACTCCGCCTTGAGCTTCTTGTAAAAAAGTAGATCCACAACCTTGATTTGCAAAACCCCAATTAGCTCCTAATAATCCACCCTCTGCATTTTGTCTAAACAGGCTTCCATTGCCTTGATTTGCTGCTCCAAAGTTAAATCCAAATAATCCCCCTACTGCATTTTGCCCAAATAAGCCATTATATCCTTGGCCTGCCAATCCAAAGTTAGCTGCCAATAATCTACCAAGAGCCTTTTGACCAAATAAACCATTATTGCCTTGCTTTGCTAACCCTAAGTTCCATGCTGCTCCTTGTGGTATAATTGATTGTTGTATCATATCACTTCTCCTTTAAATCTTCTCAATTTAAGTAGATAAATCTGCTAATAATAAATAAAATCTAAGCGCTGGTAATACTCTAATGTTGGCACTGACTATTTTGTATAAATAAGATATTAAATATGCTAAATAAATGCCGAATTTGGCGTTTATTTAAGTATTAACGATAATAAATAATTGTTGAATTTAGATTATTAATATTAAATATACTAAATACTAAATTTGCTTATAAGTAATGGCTCTGATAAATATGTACTAACTTTAAGACTATAGCTAAAAAATTGTCTATTTTTAAATAAAAAAAATATAATTGTTATATATATAAAAACAAACAATTTTTTATTATTGCCCTAAAATTTTATATTAACTTCAAGTAAAATATTAAACACCAATAGACAGAGCTTACGTTTAATAAAATTATTTTTTATTTTGCCCTAGATAATAGCAATTACACTTAAATGGATCATAACAATGCTTCAAGGTGCAGTCATATATAGATTTTACTGAAGTTGAGCTTGCTGGACTATTATTCTGTAGATTGTTATACCCTTTACATTCTGGAATATTTGAAATATTAGCAAGGGGATCACTCAAGGGTGCAGCATATACAGCTTGTCGATTGTAAACAGGGATATTTATATTACTATACGCTGCCTTGTTATTATATGCAGTTCTACCGTCGTTTATATTATAGTTTTTGTAATCTTGTTGATTAGAATATTTCTCTTTGTACTTTGCTAGTTGAGCTTTGCAGTCTTTTAGTTCTTTTAAAATCTGCCTTCGTTCATAATCATAACCATCCCAACGGGTTAAAGCTTCCCTTTCATGGAAAGGTTTACGAACTTTTATTGTAGGATTATTTTTTTGCTCTATTTTTAAATAATGAACAAGCTCTTTTTGACATTCAAATAGTTTATGTTTTAAGGCTTCATTTCTTATAGCCTTATTTTGATCAGAAAAATCATTGGCAGGAACTGTATCAAAAGGGCTTGCTGCTATAGGCGTTTCCACAGATGTAAAATTTATATTTTTGTTATTTTGTTGTTGATTTAACTTTTTTAAAGGTCTGTGTAGAGGCATCATTATCATTGTAGAATCCATTTTAATACTCTCTAATTTTTATATAAAAACATTTTTTATATTCTTTAACTGATGCAGTTATTATATTATAAAAACCCTAATAAAATTAATTGCCTTTTAATTTTTTAAAATATTAATATTAAATAAAATTAAAAACAGATACGCTATAAAATATAACAGATAAAATTTTATATTTATTTTATTTTTAGCATGTAAAATAAATATATGACAATTTTAAATAATAAAGATAATTAAGGTGATAATATATGAGTATTTCTGTTGTTATACACACATATAATTCAGAAAAATACCTGGAAGAATGTTTACAATCAGTTTCATTAGCTGATGAGGTTCTTATTTGTGATATGTATAGCAATGATAAAACAATAGAAATTGCTCAAAAGCACGGATGTAAAATTGTTTATCATGAAAATCTGGGTTTTGCTGATCCTGCAAGAAATTTTGCAATAAGCCAGACTTCTGGAGATTGGGTTTTAGTTGTTGATTCTGATGAAATAATACCTAAAGAACTTTTTGAATATTTGAAAGAACTTATAAGTACGCCACAACCACCGGAAGTTGTTTTTATACCAAGGAAAAATTTTGTATTTGGCAAGCCAATGAGGGCATTATACCCGAATTCTATTTTAAGATTTTTCAAAAAAGGTGCAATTTCATTTAGTGATAAAGTCCACTGTATGCCTAAAATTTTATCTTCTTTTGAACGACATAAAATTGATCCTAAGCGAGAAGAATTAGCTATAATTCATTATAATTATGATATTATAGACAGCTTTGTAAGCAGAACCAATAAATATACAACACTTGAGCTGGAAAAACTGTTAAAAAGAAATAAAAAATTTTCGCTCTCTTATGCAATTTTTAGACCATTTGGAGAGTTTATAAAAAGATATATATTAAAAAAAGGTTTTTTAGATGGAATACATGGCTTTATTCTTGCTGTGTTATTAACTTATTATGAGTTTCTGACTTATATTAAACTTTGGGAATATGAAAAGAATAATATTTATACAGGTTCTCAATAAAATTCTGAAAAGGATTTTTTAGTTTGTATAATTTATTTTTTAGATAGGAATTTATTATCCTTAATATAAAAACGCCAAGACCAATCAGTTGCCTGTTTTATACCGATTCTTGTTGTTTCGATAATTTGAGATTTTTTAATACTTTTATATTTTTCCACCCACAAGTCTGACTTAGAGTTAGTAACATCAATTTCGTTTAATTCTTTGGTTATTTTCATTTCTCTGCATAATTTTCCAGGACCGTTTGTATTATCCAATGGCTTCACAGGCTCTAAAGCTCTAATTAAAACTGCACCTGCTGTTTCTTTAGGTTCTGTTACTATATTAACGCAATGATACATGCCATAAATTAAATAAACATAAGATAATCCCGGCTTTTTAAACAAAGTGGCAGAGCGTGGGGTTTTGCCCTTGTACGCATGACAAGCAGGATCATTTGCAGTATATGCTTCTGTCTCTACAATAATGCCTTCTAAAATTTCATCTCCATAACGCCTTAAAAGCTTGCACCCTAATAAATCTTTAGCTACTTGCAGTGTGTCTCTTTCATAAAAAGAATGATCCGGTATTGTCATAATAATTGCCTTTTTATCCTATACTTTTCTATTTTACTTGAATTATATTATAATAAATCTATAAGAATAAGAAAAATGTTGTTTAAAATTTTTTATGGGGAATTTTTTTATGAGTATAACCTGTACAGTAGAGGTTAAAGGTCACATTATTGACTCTCTTACGCTGGCTAAAGTTTTGGATATTATCACTGAAAGCGGTGCAACACACGATACCAACGAAGTAAGTATTGGCAAAAAGAAAGAAGAAGCATCCAGTGCAAGAATAAATATAACAGCAGAAAACCGGGAAATTATGGATGCATTGCTGGAAAAGCTTAAAAAACAAGGTATTACGGTTATAAAATAAAATACTAATTTGAAAGAATCATTATGAAAGAAAAAATATTTATGTGTCCACCTGAGTTTTACGGGGTGGAATATGAAATAAATCCTTGGATGAAGGTTGGAACAGAGACATCTGAAAACAAATCTGTAACAAACTGGAATAAACTCAAAGATTTAATCGAAAAGCTCGGCGCTGAAGTTTTAACAATGGAGCCGGTAAAGGGTTTACCTGACATTGTATTTACTGCAAATGCGGCATTAATGTATAAAAATACAGCATTAATTAGTAAGTTTAGACACAAAGAAAGACAGCCTGAAGAAAAATATTATACGCAATGGTTTGAACAACAGGGCTATCAAGTTGAATATATGCCGGAAGACATGAGTTTTGAAGGGGCTGGAGATGCCTTATTTTCTGGTAATGTGCTATATTCTGGCTATATACCCAGAAGCGACATAGAAGCGCATTTTTTCATTTCTAAATTATTTAATATAAAAGTTTTGTCTTTAGAGCTGGCGGATCAAAGATTTTATCACCTTGACACTTGTTTTTGTCCGCTAAAAAAGGGCTATTTGCTTTATTATCCGGCTGCTTTTGACGATTATGCCAATAAAGTTATAGAAGAAAATTTTCCTGAAGAAAAAAGAATTATGGCACAGGAAGAAGAAGCTGTTAAATTTTGCTGTAATGCGATTAATATAGATAACTCTATTATAATGAACCATACTACAGACAGGCTAAAAGAAGTTTTAAAAGAAAAAGGCTTTGATACTTACGAAATAGATTTTAGTGAGTATTTAAAAGCCGGTGGGTCTGCTAAATGTTTAACGCTGAAGATATGAAGACATAAAGCTAGAATATTTCAATAAAAAGTACTACTCTTCTTTAAGTTTTGAGTAGTATTTTTGTATAGTTTTTTATTTTTAAAATTTAAAAATCTTTAGAGAAAAACTTAATTCTTTTTGATCGAGAAATATTTTGTAAGGTATTTTGTTAAATCCAAGCTGAACGCTTAATATCGTACAAAAATAAAGAAGAAGGTACTTTTCTGTTAACTGCAGAAGGCGTTAAAAAGACTATTGCTAAAGTTATAGCACCTATAATAAAACTGTGTAAATTAAAATTAGCAAGGGTATCACCAAAGTTCATAAGGGTTTTTAAAGGGGATCCGATTACCTTAGAGCCCAAAATCGCATTTGCTTGAATAATAATGATGATTACACCAATACCATTCATAAATCCTGAAATAATAGGGTAAGGCTCATATTTTACAGTGCGGGCAACTTTACTAAAGCCCAGTGTTACTTGGAAAATACCAGCAAGTTATAGTTGGGATGAACAATGCCTTGTGCTGCTAATGTTGCCATTGCAGCTGTAACAATAATTGTCATTGGCACTGTAGGACCAGATATTTGTGTTTTTGCACCTCCAAATAATGCTGCTAAAAAACAAACTATAATAGCACCATAAAGGTCAGCCATTTCTCCAATGCCACTTGCCAGACCAAAAGCAAGAGCCAAAGGTATAGCAATAATTCCTGAAGTCAAGCCTCCAAGGCTATCTCCTTTTAAATTTTTTTTTAATATCTTTTAACATCTCCCTCTTTAACCTTTTTAATATATAATAAACTTAAAAAATATATTTTTTTTGAGTAGAGTATAAATTTAAAAATAAGGAAAGGTATACAATGGAAAATATATTAGAAAAGTTAAAAAAAGGCAATGAAAGATTTATTAAAGGTGTTTCGATCAATCCTAATCAGTCTTTAGATCGATGCAAAGAAACATCAAAGGGACAAAATCCGTTTGCAGTAGTATTAACCTGTTCAGACTCCAGAACACCTCCTGAAATTATTTTTGACGCAGGCATTGGCGACCTTTTTGTTATTCGCCTTGCCGGAAATGTTCTAACTAATGAGGCTATTGCAAGTATAGAATATGCAACTGCGCATTTGGGAGTTGAGCAAGTTATAATATTGGGACATACAAATTGTGGAGCTGTAAAAGCTGCTGTAGAAACCAATATGAGTCAGCAAGGCACTAACTTAAGTGAATATTTAAAAACTTTAGTCGATAAAATTGATCCTAATTTAATAATAGAAGGTAAAGATGTTGATAAATCTGTTGTTAAATCAACGGATAACTTGATAGCAACTAGTGCAAGTGAATTAAAAAATATTCTTAATAAGCTTATTGTAAATAATTCAATCAACGTTACAGGTGCAAAATATAATATTGAAACTGGCGAAGTTGTATTTTTAGGCTAGATTAATAAGTAAAACTTATCTTTTATTCTTAATTACATGCCCGCACTTGTTACATGCCAAATACTCGGCTGTACTGTCAATAGGTAAATACAAGTGTTCACAAAAATAATCAGGAGGAGCTTCTTGCTCCTTCTTTTTAGATTTGCGCCTATTTTTTAATATTTTTGCAATTATTTCTAAAATATACATAATTACCTCTAAAATACTTTTTAGGTTGTTCAATCTCGTTAAGTCTAATAAATTAGGCTATACTCTGAAATAAGTAATCTTAAATTTACTTTTGAACCTGTATAAATATACTCCGGTTAAAGTAAGAATATAAATAATATAAAAAATTTATCTTTACGTTACATAAAAAAAAGTGTATCATGTTATTTACTGTGTTAAGAGTCGATGAGGATGTCTTAAGAAAATGAATAATCCACCAGAATATAAAAGATGGTACGATAACAATAAAATAACATCAAGGTGTGTTGAACTTCTAGAGAAACTTTCTGATGGAGATCAAAGAAAAACCGCAACGTTTTTAATGAATGAGGTAATTAGCCAACCTCATTTTAGCAAAATGTTACCAAAAGATATTTTTGAATGCACCAATTCTGAAACAAGAAGAAATCGTTGGTACGATGAAGAGGAAGCCATAAGAATTTTTATGGAATTACTTAAAGTTTGCCCGCAAGCTGAGCAAACAACCATAGCTACAAAAGCTATAATTTATATGGAAGGCTTAAAAGAGTAGTAATATTAAAACAATGCTAATGTTCATTAAAAAATTTTTTTAATAGCTTATTTTATTAAGAGAGTATTAATAATTAACGGAGGCTCTTTATGACAAAAAAGTATAAAAGATGGTACGACAAAAACGAAATAACCGCCAGATGTATTAACCTTTTAGGCGAATTAGAAGATCCATTAAAAAGACAAGTATCCACTTGGTTGATGAATGAAATTATAGAAAAACCTCCGTATAAAGATATGTTGCCTAAAGAAATCGAATCAATGGTTCACTCTGAGCAAAGACGCAGAAGATGGTACGACTTTGATGAAGTTTGCAGAATTTATGTTGAACTTGTAAGACATGCCCCTGAAAAGCTACAAAAAAAGATCTGTGTACAGTCTATAACATACATGGAAGACCTCATAGAACAGCGCAAAGAATTGCTAAATTCTCAATCTAAATAGGTTGAGATAAAATACTTTCCAATTTATTGTGATCTTTTAAGCCTTTTGTCTTTTCTACACCGCTAGACACATCAAAAGCGTAAGGTTTAACTTGATTGTAAGCATTATTTATATTATTCGGGTTTAGCCCTCCAGCAAGAATTATTGGTAAGCCAAATTTCTTTGACTCTAGGGCTAATTCCCAATTAAAAGTTTTTCCGGTTCCCCCGACCTGACCTTTTGTATAGCTGTCAAGCAGAATAAAATCTGCAACATCTTTGTACAGGCTTATTTGTTCAACATTTTGGTTATCTTTTACCCTAAATACTTTGACTAAAGAAAATTTATTGTTTTCTTTTATTTGTTTGCAATATTCCACGGACTCTTTACCATGTAGTTGTATTGTTGATAATCCTGTATATTTAGCAATATTGATCACGTCGTTTGTACTGCTATCCATAAATACACCAAATTTTAATACATTATCCGGCAGGATTTGTATAATATTTTTTGCTTTTTCTGGTGTTATATACCTTGGGGTATCCGGTACAAATATAAATCCCACTGCCCATGCCCCAAGCTCAACAGCTTTTTTAGCGTCATTTATATTTGTAATTCCACATATTTTTACTTTTATATTGCTCATCGTTTTAGTCTCATATTACCCTTTTTAGAGTTCTGAAAAGTATTTTTGAGTTAGCAGATATTGTTCACTAATTACATCAATCCTGATTTACCAAAGAATGGATTATATTTTTTTTCGTGACCTATTGAAGTACTTGCACCATGTCCTGGATAAACTTTAATATCGTCAGATAGAATAAACAACTTATTTTCTATTGACGCTTTCAGCTCTTCATAAGATCCGCTGGGCAAGTCAGTTCTTCCAACAGATTCACAAAATAAAGTGTCACCTGCAAACATTTTATTATCAACAAGATAGCACACAGAACCTTTTGAGTGACCCGGCGTATGAATAGTTTTAACGACTAGTTCTCCAACTTTTATCTCAAATCCGTCTTCTTTAATAAATTCATCAACAGTCGGGACTTTTTCCTTTTGAAAACCATATATTTCAGCGTGATTTTGATAATAACCTAACAAAAACTCATCATCCTTATGTAAAAACACTTTTGCCCCTGTTTTTTCTTTTAAATCATATATTCCTGCCACGTGGTCAACATGCCCGTGGGTATTCAATACGTATTTAATATTGGCGTTATGTTTTTTTGCGACTTGCATAACTTTATTTATCTCACCACCTGCGTCTATTAGTGCAGCTTCTTTTGTTTTTTCACATATTACAAGATAATTATTTACCTGAAAATGGTTTACTACTATGGTTTCTACTATCATTCATATTCTCCAACATATATTTTTTTAGATTTGTATAATAAAAAATTTTGAATTATTCTATTAAGTATAATACTAGTATAAAATCAGTGAATAAAGAAGTAAAGGTATGAGGAAAACCGTTTCAATTTTAGGCTCAACAGGCTCAATAGGCAAACAAGCCCTAAATGTAATAACAGACTTGTCAGATAGATTTAATTTATTCGGACTAGCAGCCGGAGCTAATATTGAAGTTTTAAAAGAACAAATTATAAAGCACAAGCCTGAAGTTGTCTCAGTAAGAGATGAAAAATCAGTATTGGCACTAAAAAAAGAATTTCCTAAATTAGAAATACTTTTTGGCGGAGATGGACTGGAGCAAATAGCCGGTAACAGGCAAAACAATATTGTTTTAATAGCAGTAAGTGGTACCGCAGGACTTTATCCGACAATTGCAGCAATCAATAATAATATAGACGTTGCTCTGGCCAATAAAGAAACACTGGTATCAGCCGGTAGCCTTGTTATGAACCTGGCCAAAGAAAAAAATATTAATATAATACCCGTAGATAGTGAGCATTCTGCGATATACCAATGTATAAGCAATAAAGACAAAAATTTTATAAAAAAACTTATTATAACCGGTTCAGGCGGACCATTTAGAACAAAAACTCTTAAAGACATGCAATATGCAACAGTAGAGCAAGCTTTAGCACATCCAAGATGGTCAATGGGCAGCAAAATAACTATAGACTCCGCTACATTGATGAATAAAGGACTCGAAGTTATAGAAGCTCATTGGCTGTTCAATATAGATTATAAAGATATAAATGTTGTTATCCATCCGCAAAGTATAATTCATAGTGCGGTAGAGTTTTTAGACGGTAGTGTAATAGCTCAAATGGGTATTCCAAGTATGCATATCCCTATACAATATGCTTTAACTTACCCACAAAGATGCAAAGGGCTTGAGTCAGAAACGTTAAACCTTACGCAGGTATCACGTCTTGACTTTGAGGATCCTGATTTAAATAAATTTCCTTGCCTTAAGCTTGCTTATCAAGCCGGCCAAAGTGGCCAAACTTATCCTACGGTTCTAAATGCGCTTAATGAAATAGCAGTCAACGAATTTTTAAATAATCAAATTAAGTTAACAGATATCCCCAGAATTGTAGAAGAAGGCTTAAATAAGCATAACTCAGTGTCTGCAACAGATTTAAATGATATAATTACTGCAGACAAATGGGGGAGAGGTTTTGCCCAAAGCTTAATAAGGAAGTAGTTTTTCTTGAGAAAAGGGAGATAAAAATCCCCCTTTAAACTTCTTGTAGATTAAATTTTTCTTTTTGACAAAATTAACGACGTTGTAAGAACTCGATTCTTTCTCCGAACGCACCTTGTACAGTAAAGTAATTAACCCCGCGTTCCCAGAATGGTAGATAGTTTGGTTCTGTAGTACCTTCAAGGATGTGAATTTTATTACCAGGATTCATTTCTTTATTATTAATAAATTCTACAACCTTTTTATGAGCATAGTTTACATCATCAACTTTAAATGAAAAATGATTTAAAGTGCCCGGGCAGCATATATCAGCTGCATTAGCATTATTATTTGCTGTTTTGCTGTCTTGTTTGTACAGCTCAAAAGTGGTTTCACCAACTCTAATCATCATCACAGATGTTTTACACTTGTCATCTTCAAGGACTTTATCCATAACAGGATTGAATCCTATCAGGTTGTAAAAATTGAATGCAGTATTTATATCTTCATCTGTAACACAAGAATGTACACAAACCCCAACATGGTCAACCCCTGACACAAGAGGTTTAGTGCTATTAAATGCTCTTTCTGCTATAGGTTTAAAAACATTTTCCACTGATAATGTAGTCATATTTGATTCCTCCAAATTTAGCTAAACTAAAGTTTTTTATAACACGTTTATATGTTCACTATCAATAATTATTTTTTTAACTATTAGAATAATTATTTTTTTTGTAACAAAAAATTCTTAGGCATTTTGACACATTTTAAGTATTTCATTATTAACATTGGATTCTAACTCATCACGATTATTAAAGTGCCTTTTGCGAGTGTAGTGATGCTTTAAATTTTTAAACCTAGCCTCTATTAGATTTAACTGAGGACTATAAGGAGGTAAAAAGAAGAAAAATATATTCTTTTCTGCCTATTTTTTTGTTTTTTCTTTTTGTAAAAGCCTGTTCTATTCTGCTAAAATTATACATAACCTCTCGTTTATTATTAATGCACTTTTTCAACATTATTTTAAACCGAGAGACCTTTTATTTCTATACTTTACTTATGTTGCATGATCCCTCTACTCTTGTTTATACTAATTTCCATTCAACAAAGTATTAATAACAAAAATTACTTAAGTAAATTAAATTGATTCATCAATACTTTGTTGATGACAGAAAGCTTTTTGG
>JANQLL010000030.1 GCA_028280605.1 Candidatus Gastranaerophilales bacterium | reverse complement strand
TTACTCTTTTGAATGAGCTCATAAAAAAGTAAAATTGACCATTTAACTTTTTAACACTCCCGCTTCGCAATTCAGAGAATAGTTTATTTTATTAACTTTAACTCACTTTAATAATCTGAAAAGTATTTTAAGTGGGAGTCTATACTTCTAAATATTTTTTAATAAAATAATCTGCTTATAATAAAGGTTTTAGCTAGGCTACTTATTTAATTATTTTTCAAAGTAGTATATTTTATATTTTTTTAATAGTATAAAACGTAAGAAACAAGTTAAAAAGATGATTAAGTAAAAAGTAAAATGATAAATATATTCGAAATAACAGAAATAATAGGTATTATATCATTTGCATTCAGCGGACTTCTTATAGGTGTTCGCGAAAAATGTGATATTTTAGGTGTAACAATATTAGCAGTTTTAACCGCATTGGGCGGTGGAATTATCAGAGATGTTCTTGTTAATAAAATACCTTATTCTATAACAAATCTATTGCCGGTAAGCTTGGTATTATGTGTTGTTGTATTAGGTTTAATTTTTAAGCTTTACAGAAAATCAGATCTTGATGAAAGAAAATTTTTTGTTGTAACCGATTCAATTGGTCTTGTCTCATTTAGTATAACAGGTGCATTAGTAGGGCTAAAAAGTGATATAAATGTTTTTGGAGTGATTATATTAGCCTTTTTTACTGCTGTTGGCGGCGGTATAATTAGAGATATTATGATTAATCAAGTTACCTTTATTTTAAAAAAGCAATTTTATGGCACAGTACCTATTATAATAGGTGTTTTATTATATGATTTAAATTTATTTAATCTGATTAATCCGTATACACTAGCCTTAGTCTTTATAGCAGGTTTGTTTATCAGGTTATATGTATATTTTAAAAATATTAATCTACCTGTCTTAAGTAAGTAAGAAAATTTTCACCTTTTAATTTTATCAACTACTTAAAAAATAATGCAAAATTAAAAGACTGTCTGATTTTAAGACAGTCTTAAATGGGTTGTATATAGGAGAGTGCGGGTTAGCATCCACTGCCGAAGAACTGTTTCACCAGCCATCCTCCTACTATTGCTGCACCTGTACAAGCGCTGAATTTTGCAAATCCATTCTTAGGCATGCATTTCATTAAGCCACCATCTGTCATTGAGTTCACAACTGCACCACCAATAGCAACTCCACCAGCGTTTAACAAGGTGCTATCAAAAATACTTCTTTTTGAGCAACAACCTCCGCCATAAGATGTATAAGAATCAATGACGGGCGTTCCAAAAGGAGCAGCACCATAAGCTGCATAGCCACCATAACCATAAGACGGGTCTACACAATAACCACCACCGTACATGTTCATACTCATTCTTACTATCCTCCTCCACTTTTCCCTATAATATATATTTAACAAACTACTTGTCACTTACAAATTTATTAATCATTTTCCATTATCAGTTAAGGAATTAACGTTTAAAAATTTTAATATTATTTTTTTCAAGCTTTTATTGAGTATTACTTCCTTTATTTAATATTCCTATCCTTCCTGTTTATATAAAAACAAAATGAGAGTATAAATTGCGTAAAATTTTATAATTTTGTATTTTTTCTAAAAGGTGGTTAATGCGCGATATTTTATTTTTAGTGCAATGGGATATGCCTTATTCTTAGCGCTTCTCTTATTTTGTCGTTAGAATCAACACTTAATGGGCATTTATGACTTTTAAATTTGCCAGGTTGACTTGCTATATCAATATCAATGTTTTTTATATCTGATGTTCTGTCAAGGTATTGACGTTGAGTAGCCTCTATTTGTTTTGGAGTTGGATTTTTTACCAGTTCTAATTGAATATTTTCATTTATTTGTAAATGTCCCTCTGCAGCATATAATAACCTTTTAGTTACTTCGTCAACATAGCTGACAGGCTTGCCGTCAACATCTTCTATTTCTTCGTTGCTTAACTCTTTTAATGATAGATTTATATATTTTACAATTTCGGGGCTATTCATTAAATAGTTTGGAAAAGGGATATTTGCTCTACCTTTATTGTGTTTCTTGCAAACCATCAAAAAGTTAGCTGTTTCATCAGGACCACCCATACAGTTCAGAATAATATGCTCTGCAGTAGCTTTATGTTCTTCTGTGAATTTTTCCCCCCCATAAGCGCAATGATATATTTTATTGGGATCTCTATTGTTATTTATTCTATCTTTTAAATTGCAATCATACCCAAAATTAATTTTAGATTTTGTATATAAATTTTTAGTAATCATCTTAGCCTTCTTTATTCTCCTTTTTATATTTTAAACATAATTTATTTTAAGCCAAATACGATAACCTGTTTAATCATGACATTGACTCTTAATATTATTTAAATAAAAATTTTAATTATCCCGTTGTACTAAATTTTGCCTTATGAGCTGCCCCCTTTACCTTAGCCCTTTGAGGTTTTGGATTCAAAGCAGGGAGAGGATGACAGGCTTGTCCGGTTAGCTCTTTCCTGCGTTGTTTTCTTGCCTTTCTTGATCTACCAGCTCGTTTTTGCGTAGAGTTAAAGTCCTTTTTTAATTTTTCTTCTTCTCTTCCAGCATTGAGCGTTTCTTTTTTTTCCTCGTTAAATGTTTCCAGGCTTGCCCTTGGATCAATATAATTATTATTTTTATCTTCAGTTGCATACAAAGCTGTATCTACATCTTTAAAAGGATTATTTTCATCTTCATGCTCATACCCCTCAGCTAAAGCCTTTGCACGATCACTTGGAGTACTTAAAGATTGATCTGCAACATTGTCTGTCCTAATTAAATATTGCCTTTGAGAATCGTCAACTTCTTTCTCTGTTGGATTATTAACAAGTTTTAATTGATCGTTTCCATCTTTTTGTAAATGTCCATCTGCAGCATATATTAAGCTTTTAGTCACTTCGTCAGTATAGTTGAATTCTTCACGATGTTCTTTAATGGTCAGTCCCTTTAGTTCATTTAAGCATTTGTTTATATTATCTACAATTTCAGGATGAGGCTTTAAATAATCCCATAATGGTTTATTGCCCCTTTCTTTATTATGCTTTAGGCATACAGGCAAATAATTTTTCGTGCTGCTCGGACCAAGTTTAGAATGCGGAATTACATGCTCTGCAGTTGCAGGATGATTTTCATTCAACTCTTCACCACCATAAGCACAGTGATAATGCTTACCTGGATTTTGATTATTGTTTATTATTTTTTTTAATTCTGATCTGTGCCCCAAAAAATTAATTTGGCTTGCTTTTGTTAAAAATAAACTTTTAGTAATCATGCTTGCCTTTTTACCTTCTTAGTTTTATCTTTTTTACTTTTTTGTATGTATTTATTTTAAATGAAACCCTATAGAAAATTTTGTTGATAGTATTAGTTCTTTATATAATTTAAAATAATTAAAGAACTAATACTATTATTATGTTATATTTCTGTTAATGCTTTATTTTGTTTCTATGAATTTTTAATTTAAGATAATATTTTTTGTATAAATAAAGTAGGTAAGGAGTAATGAATAATTTTTTTTTATCCTCTACTTAAGCTTGTAAGATCAATATATTTTTGTTACAAATCAATATGTAAATAAATTTCTATTTAGGGGGCATAATGGACGCTTTAAAAGCAATTTTTTCAAGAAGAAGTGTAAGAAAATACCATAACGACAAAGTATCCGATGATGATATAAATACTTTAATCAAAGCGGCAATGCACGCACCATCCGCCGGCAACCAAAGGGCGTGGCATTTTATAGTAATTCAGGATAGAGAAATTCTTGATGCAGTACCGGAATTTCACCCACATGCCAAATTTTTAAAAGATATTTCAACAGCCATACTTGTATGTGTAGATTTGAATTTAGAACTTGAAAGATTTAAAAATTATTGGGCAATAGATAGTGCAGCAGCAACGCAAAATATACTTCTTGCAGCACATTCTCAAGGATTAGGTGCTTGCTGGATTGGTATTTATCCAAGAGAACAAAGAATAGAAAAGCTAAAAGAGATGTTAAATCTTCCAGAAAGTGTACTTCCGTTCTCTCTTATATCTATAGGTTATGCAGCAGAAGACAAGCCCGAAGAAGATTTCTTTAATAAAGAAAGAATTCATTATAATAAATGGTAGTAAAATTAATTTTGAACCAGAATAAATAAATTGCTTTCATTTGATACTAGTGATATCCTAGATTAGGATGAGTTTTAAAAGTTTAAAAACAGTTTTAATTGGAGTGTTTAAGTATGCCTGATGATAAGGTAGTGGAAGGCAAGAAAAAATCCAAATCAGTGGATTTTTTGCACGCTATAGTTGATGAAGATATAAAAACAAATAAATATAATGGAAACGTAATCACCAGATTTCCGCCTGAACCAAACGGTTTTCTACATATAGGCCACGCAAAGTCTATATGCATAAATTTTGGCATTGCAAATGATTATAAAGGTGGCATCTGCCATCTGCGCTTTGATGACACAGACCCCACAAAAGAAGATTTTAAATACGTTGAGTCTATCAAGCAAGATGTGCACTGGTTAGGTTTTGACTGGGGTGATAAACTATTTTTTGCTTCCGACTATTACCAAAAGCTATATGAATATGCGATTGCCTTAATAGAAAAAGGCTTAGCATATGTATGTAGCCTTAACGAAGAAGAAATCAGGCAATACAGAGGCACAGTAACTGAATCAGGCAAAGAAAGCCCATACAGAAATCGCTCCGCAGAAGAGAATTTAAAACTGTTTCAACAAATGAAAGACGGCGAATTTAAAGACGGCGAACATGTTTTACGTGCAAAAATCGATATGTCATCGGCTAATATGAAGATGAGAGACCCCCTCTTGTATAGAATAAGACATGCCTCTCACTATCGCACTGGTGATGAGTGGTGTTTATATCCGATGTACGACTTTGCTCATTGTTTATCAGATGCAATGGAAGGCATTACACACTCTATTTGTACATTAGAATTTGAAAATAACCGTGAACTTTATGATTGGGTATTGGAGGCTGTTGATTTTCCAAAGCCGGTACCAAAACAATATGAGTTTGCACGCTTGAATTTAAACTACACCGTAATGAGTAAGCGTAAACTCCTTTATCTTGTAGAAAGCGGTTTGGTCGATGGTTGGGATGACCCTAGACTACCAACTATTTCAGGCTTAAGAAGAAGAGGCGTAACGCCGGAAGCTATTAAGAACTTCTGTAATAGTATTGGTGTTGCAAAAAGCAATAGCATAGTAGACATGGCACAGTTAGAATTCTGTATTAGAGATGATTTAAATACCAAAGTACCAAGAGTGCTTAGTGTATTAAACCCATTAAAGGTTGTTATAGAAAACTATCCCAAAGATAAAGAAGAAATCCTTGATGCGTCTTATTATCCGCATGACGTGCCTAAAGAAGGCTCAAGGGTCGTACCGTTTGCCAGAGAAATTTATATAGAAAAAGATGACTTTAACGAAAACCCGCCAAAAGGTTTTTATCGCTTGGCACCGGGTAAAGAAGCCAGACTAAGGCATGCCTATGTAATCAAATGCGAAGAAGTTATTAAAGATCCAAATACCGGCGAAGTTATAGAGTTACGTTGCAGTTACGATCCCGCATCAAAGAGCGGAGCGGATACCAGCGGCAAAAAAGTAAAAGGAACAATTCACTGGGTTAGCAAAAAACATGCCAAGCCTGTAGAAGTAAGGCTATACGATCGTTTATTCAATGTAGAGCACCCGGGTGAATATATAGAAAAAGACTTGAATCCAGACTCCCTAAAAGTTCTGCAAACTTCTTTTGTAGAGCCTGCGGTAGCGAATTTTGCGCCGGGTAGCAGTTTTCAGTTTGAAAGGCAGGGCTATTTTTATTTAGACCCTATTTCAACTACTAAAGACAAATTAGTCTTTAACAGAACCGTTCAGCTAAGGGATTCTTGGGCAAAAGCTGTTAAGCAAAATGACAGCAAACCTCCTGAGGCTAAAAAGGAACCTAAAAAAGCGCCTGCAAAGCAAGCTCAACCTCAAACTACAGAAAACAGCTTTACTCAAAGCATCGAAGATATGACTTCTATAGAGCTTGAACGCTTTGAAAAATATAAAAAAGAATTTAATGTACCTAATGACAATGCTGCAATCATTGCCAAAGATGAGTTTTTAACCCAACTTTTTGAAGAATCACTTGCAGTATATAACAATGGTGCGTCGCTTTCTAACTGGATTGTAAATGATATACTCAGGGAATTAAAAGATTTCGCTGATAAAAAGCTGTTATTTGACGGCAAGCAACTGGCTGATTTGGCCTGTATTGTTGATAAAGAAGAAATCTCTAATAAAATCGGTAAAGATGTTCTTGATATAATGCTCAAACAAGGTGGCAACCCGCTTGATATCATAGAAAAACAAAACTTAAAGCAGCTAAACGATCCAAAAGAACTAGAGCCGATTGTTGAGCTAGTTATAAAAGAGAATCCTGATAACGTAGAGAAATACAAATCGGGCAGGACAAATCTTTTAGGATTTTTTGTCGGTCAAGTTATGAAAAAAACAGCTGGCAAGGCTAATCCCAAGCTGACTAATCAGTTAGTTCAAAAGAAATTAAGTGATTAGCTTTACGTTGATAATAATTTTAGCCAAATAAAAAATATAATATGTTTGTTTATGATATATTTTTTATCTACTCATACCTTGCGATTTGAGTAGCTTTTGATATCTTTTTTTTAAGTATAATTTAATAAAATTAACATTTGTTTAAATAAAATAAGCAATATTTTGTTGGTTCTAAACTTTATATATATATAACAAAAAGCAATAGCTAACAGGTATTTAGGAGTAGAGCCATGATGGATGTTGGAATTCAAAAATCAATAGTAAAGCAAGATAGTAACACAAAACAATACGGAATTTATGTAGATACAAAATTACCGCAAAGTGAAACTAAAAGAAAATCAGATCTAAGCTACGATTTAGACTCAGTATTAAGTAAACTCGGTATTGAAATAACTGAAGAATAGATCAATATACTTATAAAGTCACACGGTTTGTAGCTATGAATGACCCAAAAAATAAAGTAGCCTAAAACGAATTAATCTTGGAAATTGAAAACCGGAGCAGTAAAAAAAAATTAAATAAAAGCAAGCAATGCAATCCTTTTAAAGGAAATTTATATATAGCAGGACAGACAGATATGTCCTGCAATTTGTCTTTTAGGGGCTTGTTTGTGTTTAAATTTAAATTAATTAATAAAAGTTTAAAAAAATCACACAGAGGATTAACTTTGTAGAAAAAATGATTTATAATATATAAGAAAATAAAATAAAATCGGATAAGAGGGCGGCAACCCTCAAACCCGGTGACCAATTTATTTTATTAAATTGATCAGAGATTTTAGAATAGTCGCTACGTCACTAGCGGCTATTTTGTTTGTAAAAGCCAGCACAATAATTGTGACAAAAGCTAACAAACAAATGAAGCTCGTCGTATCGATCGAAATCTCCACTAAAATTGCTCCTTCCTAGGCTGTCAGTAACAAACACAAAGTTGCCAACCTTTGCATCGCTTAAGCCTTTATTTGAAGGATATAAAGGCTTAAGTGCACCTAGGAGCCAGGCATCCAGTTTTATTTTATTTTCAAAGTTCAATATAAATCATTATAAATCAAAAGTGTACATTATGCATTGCAAGTTCTTATATGGTGCATTTTTTTATTTAATAGTGGTATTTTTACTACTAACACTATTACTATAAACGGCATAGATGATACTAGTAAAAAATAATGATCAAGAAAAATAATAAAATTTTAATATTATTATTAGCAATTGCAATATCAATGCAGTTTGCTTACAGTGCAAATGCAATTGTTCCCACTGCTGCGGAAAAAAAAGCTGTTAATAAGATAATAAAGCGAGTTGATGGTTTTAGTGAGGTCTTTAAGCTTAAACTTCTTGATAAGTTTAACGGCGGCTTTATGTGTACAAATGATATTAAGTTAACTGTACATTTGCACAAGGCAGGATTAGATGAGGCTACTTTAGAAACTCTAATTAAAAATAAAATACTTCAACCGATTTATAATAAAATTTCTAGCAAGCTGACTGTTATAGAATCAAAACTTGATACTAGTAATAAACAATTTCAAGACTATAAAAGCAGGACTGATAAGCTATTATTTGCAAATGAAACTATAATTAAACTAAAAGACGACGAGATAGCCCGATTAAACAAAGATATAGACAGTACAATAAAACTGTCTAAAGATTTAGCATCAATGGACAACCCCGAAGCTAAAAAAGCTCTTGAAAAACTACAAAATGGCAACTATGAATACGCAATAAAAGTATTTGATTCTATAATAGCTGACCCTATTAAGCTTGAAGAAAAAAAACATGCCAAGGTATACTTTAATGCAGCTGAAGCAAGATATTTAAGTAATAAATATCAGGAGTCTTATAAATATTACTTAAAAGCAGTTGACAGGGATGAAGACAACTATGAGTACTTATCAAAAGCTGCCTGGATGAGTATGTATTTGATAAAAAAAGAGGCTCTTGATTTATTAGAAAAAAAACTTGCTATTGAAAAAAATAAATTAAAAAATGAAGAAAAAACTGCTGATACTTACAATACCATTGGTCAGCTTTATTATAAATTAGGCAAATATGAAAAAGCTCTTGAGTTTTATAATAAAGCTTTAGATATATTAGATATAAAATTAAAAACCATTGGCGAAATTCATTCTGATACTGCTATAACTATTTTGAATATAGGTACAGTGTATTATCAAAAAAAACAATATGAACATGCCTATGAGAATATAGAAAAAGCAATAAACATCTTTAAACAAACGCTACCGGCAGATCATCCTAAGATTATAAACGCCCAAAGCTGGTTGGAAGATGTAAAAAAAGAAATGTAGCAAGTTTAATATGTTATATTAATTTTAATAAAAGTTCAAAAAAATCACTTAGAGGATTAACTTTGCATAAAAAATGTTTTATAATATATAAGAAAATAAAATAAAACCGGATAAGAGGGGGGCTACCCTCAGACCCGGTAATCAACATTTTATTTCAAAATATTGATTAATTTAGTTAGAATAGTCGCTATATCATTAGCGGCTATTTTGTTTGTTATCGCCAGCACTATTACAGTGCCAAAAGCTAACAAACAAATGAAGCTCGTCGTATCGATCGAAATCTCCACTAAACTATATCCTTTCCAGGCAGTAATAAACTAATGCAAAGTTGCCAATCTTTACACCGCATAAGCCTTTATAAAAGCCTCTTTGTTAGAAAGACTTTTAATAAAGGCTTTTAAGCACCTGGAAAGCCGAGTATCCAGCTTTATTTTATTTTCAAAGTTCAATATAAATCATTATAAATCAAAAGTGTACATTATGCATTGCAAGTTCTTATGGAAGCTATAAAAAAGAAATGTATTAAAAGAAAAAACGCTAAAAACTTTGTGTTATAATTAAATCTAAGATAAGGACTAGGAGTTCTTTAATCATTTCCTGAGAGATACGACTTAAAATCTATCTTTCTCAAAAGGAGGTGATTAAGATGGAGTTGAAAGTTGGCAAAACTGAATTATTAATAATACTTTTAATAATTTTTGTGTTAACAAAAAATGAAGAGTTAATATTGCAAATACTAACTCTTACATTAAAAATTTAATTCTATTTTATAAGGAACTTTGAAAAGGGTGGTGGAACACCCCTGTCCTTATCTTACAATTATAGCACAGTTTTAAAATATTTTGCAGTGTCTGATTTTAAATTTTTTATTCTAAAATTTATTTTTTAAGCAGCATAACATTTAATTTCAAATAAATATTATTTGTTTTATGTAAATGTAACAGTTTTTTAATAAAATAGCCCTTTTTTCGGAAAACCCGAAATTTTTCGTGCATTTAAATTTTAAAACTGCTAAAATATATATTAAATAAATAAAAAATATATTAAATAAAATTTAGTTTAGTTTAGCATTGGTTAAGAGATTGTGAGGTTACATTGCCTTGACTAAACAAGCTGCAAAAACTGAAGACACATGCCAGCAAAAGGGTAATGATAAATACGCATCTATCTTGTATTACAGACTGCGCAATAAAATTGTCCTCCTGCGTAGCTTTGCCAAGAATGTTGACCTGATGGGCTATAAAAACCGCCTCCTCGAAGCTGTTAAAACTTCAGAAATGCAATTTGACATAGTAGGCAAAGAGTACATGCATATTATGCGCACAGGCAATTGGAGTAAATTCCTGATTCAAAAGATGGAATTTATTAACATGGGCTTGCAATCCTTTGCAATGAATATAATAGAAAGTGTAGAAAAAAGAAGAGCAGCGAAAAAATGGCATGCCAGAAAGCCCAAGTCCGATAGTCCGGGCTTTAGAACAAACTCAGAAGGCTTAATAAACCTGGCAAAGAAGACCTATTCGCTGGTGAGCACAAAAATACCC
>JANQLL010000023.1 GCA_028280605.1 Candidatus Gastranaerophilales bacterium | reverse complement strand
CCCACTAAAATACTTTTCAGATTATTAAATCGAGTAAAGTTAATAAAATAAACTATTCTCTGAAAAGAGTAATCTGAAATTTAATTGATGAGCAGTATAATCATAAACCTTATTTCTAACCAAACTAAGTGGAGTATAAAATGAATAATATAACAAAAGAAGAAGCCGTAGAAATAGTTTTAGAAAAACGTTTTGGAATAAAATCACCGGAAAATATAAGCGAAGTATTAGAAGTTAATGTCTTTAAATCAGTAATAGAAGAGGAATCCGCACTAGGTTTTGGCATTGAACTTATTATAGATGACGAAAATAACAGACCCATAAAGGAAGAATATCAGGTTAACTCAAAAGGCGTTGTTTATTCTTGGGGAAATAGCCCTGTTATAGATGACAGAAGCTTAAAAAATCCACCAATAAGTCAATAAGTAGTTATATAATGAGTAAAAGAGCTTTCCCTTTTATTTAAGGAAAACTCTTTTATATGATTGAATACATATTATTTGTTATTAACTTTTAAAATTAAAATTTGCTGCGTTTTTGGTAGGATCTTCACCGCCTACATCAGGTTGTAATAAATTTGACCCCTGCATAGTTGATCCAACGTCTTTATTTATTCCATCCTGCAATGCTTTTGCCGGATCTGCTCCACCGGTCGCTGCGTTACCCTTATCTCCGGTTGCAGTTGCCGGGGCAGGATCGCCTCCTTCACCTGCAGCTCCTAATTCTTTGATTAATGAAGCTATTTCTGGATCAACAGCTCCTTCTTCTGCATTTTTAGCATCTTTGCCTTGACCTAGAAGTTCCATTATCATTTGCATTAGCTGTTCAATCATGCTTTGATCTCCTCCACCCTCTTCAGCTGGTGCAGGGGCAGATGATCCACTGCCACTTTCGGCTGGTGCACTTTCAGCGGGGACCGGGGCTGCTGCCGGGGCTGCTGATGATCCACTTGTTCCAGATGATTCAGCGGGAGCAGAGGTCGGTGCACTACCACCTGTAGACTCTGCCGGAGCACTTTCTCCTGATGATTGAGGCTGTGAGCCACTTCCATATGAATATGCAGGTGAAGGTTGTTCAGTAGAAGTTCTGCTATACTCTGGTGAGGTCGCTGGAGTTTTAGGAGTTGAAGGTGACAAGAAATTAAAATTCTTTGATTTATCAACTTGTTTGTTAAATATGGACTTATCACCAATATTTGTTGATTTATCTTTAGCGTTTGCTGTTGATGTAAATGGCTTGTTAGTTACTTCAAATGAGCTTTTGGGTTTGGTTGCTTTAGCACCGTGCTCCTTAGAAGCAGTTGTGGTTCCAGCAAATGGTTTCTTATTTGCACTAAATGATGAACCTCTTGGTCTGGCTTTTGGTCCAGCTTTTGGTTTAGCTTTTGCTCCAGCTTTTGGTCTGGCTTTTGGTCCAGCTTTTGGCTTAGCCTTTGGTCTGGCTTTTGGTGGAGCCTTAGGTGGAATTTTAGGTGGAATTTTAGGTGCCATACTTAATCCTCCAAATATGAATAACTCATCTCTCATTAATTTAAAATTAAATAAAGTAACTCTCTATTGCATTATTGCAAATGTCTCTCTAATACATTGATATAAATTGCATTAACGCTGCAAACACAATGTCTATTTTGTATTTAGAATATAGTTTTTGTTAATATCTCTAAGTACTAATTAAAACTGATAGTAATTTTGTAAATGTCTCAACTAAATTTTTATTCTTATTATTATAAAAACAAAAAAATATATAAAATTGCTTAATTTTTTATATTTTCTTTATGGGTTTAATAGTAAAAAAAACAACTTTATAATCAATAAAAAAGCTGAATACTCTCAATATACTCCATCTAAAATACTTTTCAGATTATTAAATCGAGTTAAAGTTAATAAAATAAACTATTCTCTGAAAAGAGTAATCTGAAATTTAATTGATGAGCAGTATATAAACAGCAATAAAAGAGACCCTAAGCTAGGGTCCCTTTTTACTAATATTAGTTATTTATATATTTTACTGTGGGCCTTTGGCTTGTTCTTTGCTTTGCAACATTTGTTGCAGCTGCTCAGGTTTGATACCTAACATTTGAGCCAACTTTGCTAGCATGCCGCCGCCCTTTTGATTTTTAGCTGTTTTATCACAGTTACCACCAGGGCATCCGCCTTGTTTGGCTTGAGCTTTTTTAGAGCCGCCGGCACCTTTTTTATTAAATACGCTGTTGCAATTACCGCCAGGGCAACTGCCACCGCTTTTTGGTACGCATTTACCATTTTTGCAACTATAACCCGGTGGGCATTTTTTTGCTGGTCCACAATTTCCGCCGATACAACCCATAATAAAAACCTCCTCTTGATTGACTAATCTCAAAACTAATACAATTGAAAAAAAAGTATAATGTGCTTAAAAAATGTAATGTAATGTATTGTGATAATAAATCTTTATTATTAACCTACTTATTTATCAACTATAAATGTTAATAAATAAATTAATAAAATACTAATATGACTAAATTTGTAATATGCTTAAAGTCTGGAATAAAATAAAGTGTTGTTACTATAATAAAAACAAAAAATAATGCATAATTGCCCAATTGCTGAAAAATATTTAGGCTTAAAGAAAGTAAGATTATATTAACCTATTATTTAACGCAACTAAAAATCAATTGCCCACCACCAAGATGACCGAAGGCTTCTGATGCATAAGCATCTATACACGCATCAGAGAACCCGGACTCTTTTATCATATTTAATACATCCCAGCCAAAATCTGTAAAAACCAAAGACCCCGGCGAAACCGGATTGCTATGATAAACAGGAGGCAATAATTTTTCAGGCTTACCATTATTTATTCGTGCTCTTATAACAGATTTATCGCTGCCACTATGAAACGGTATCGTCATCAACATTATGCCGCCTTTTTTAAGAGAACGTGCACACTCTGCAAATGCTGTTGAAGGATTAGGGATATGTTCAAATACATCATTACTAATAATAAAATCAAGTTCGGCATTATCAAAACTTATTTTTTCAATATTTTCATGTCTAACACCGTTTATACAAATACCACCTTCGTACTCAGGCCCAAGGTACTCGCTGCCAATAATATTATGCTCCCCAAATGTATTAACGACCCAATTGTATGTAGGTGTAACCTGTTCCATTAAATATATAGTATTCCCTGGCTCAGGAGAAAGAAGTTGTTTTATGAGCGTTGTTATCAACCGCTGCCTGTTATTCATTTTACACACAGGACATTCTAATCGCTCACGCCAATTTGGTACCCAACCTTTTTCAGTCTTCCTCCCCCCAACTTGCATATCAACCAAAAAAGATACAGGTTGATCACACGGTACGCAAAAACCCTCTATAAAAAACTTATCAGCTTCCGAACTGCCAATAAGCTTATTCTCAAAAGTACGAATTTGCTTTAGTTTATCGCTATGCCATAAACAATGAAATTCATTTCTATTTCTTATAGATGCAATAGGCTTTAGTTCAGAGAGTTTTGACTTCATTGTTTTTCTCCTTTATAGATTTTTTATAGAGGATTTTTTAATAAACATATTAACACAAGCCAAATAACGTATTATAGACAAAAAACAAATGACCAGGCAAGTCATTTGTTAAAATAAATTCATATAATATCAACAATTATGCTATTTATCAGTTTATCACTTTTAAAAAATATAATTATTTATCTTGAGCTTTTGAAGCTAATTTTTCTGTTAATTTATCTGCCAAGTTCTGCGGTACGCCCATTTCGACTAGCAGATCAGCAATCTGTTGTAATTTATCGCCGCCTCCTTGGCTTTGAGCTTCTTTAGTGCTACTGCCTTGTGGCGGTTGAGTACTGCCACCGCTTGCGCCTTTTTTACAACTTTGGCATCCGCCTTGTTGGCCTCTGGTTTTTTGTGCGTCTCTGCCAAATACGCTGCTACCCTTTTTAGGGTCGCCTTTTTTACTCATTTTACCTTTGCCGCCCATTTTACCTTTTTTACCCGCTTTACCCATTTTACCCATACCGCCCATTTGGTTGCCGCCCATCATTTTTTTAGATGTTTTCATCGCCATTATGAATCCTCCTCTATATTTTCTCTCTTAATAGTAAAAATAGGTTCATAAAGTACATATACATATGCAGTATACAGGTATAAAGTGCTCAATTTTAAAATATCTTAATTATTTGATAATCTGCTTTTTGTAAAATGTAAATATGAATAAACTTGTAATTTATTTGTAAGTTACTAATTATACTCCTCATCAATTAAATTTCAGATTACTCTTTTCAGAGAATAGTTTATTTTATTAACTCTAACTTGATTTAATAATCTGAAAAGTATTTTAGTG
>JANQLL010000007.1 GCA_028280605.1 Candidatus Gastranaerophilales bacterium | reverse complement strand
AAAGAAGAATTAAATAAAAAGAAACCTTATTATTAGTGGGTTTTGATGTAAAAATTTAAAATATTAAATGCAATGATAGACTTTTGCTTGGCAAAGGGGGTTTGCCATTGTCTATTATAGTATACGTTAATTGTCCTTTATTTTTTACTCTCTAAAATTAATTTCAGAAAATGCTTTTTGTAACCCCTTCCTTACTTTGTCCATTTCTTGATTTACTCGCTCATCAGTTAACGTAGTGCTCGTATCTTGCATTGTAATTCTATAAGCTACGCTCTTTGAATTTTCAGGAATATTTTTGCCTTCATAAACATCAAAAATATCTACATCTTTAAATATATCTTTAGAAACAGACTTCCTAACAGACTTCATAATATCCTGATTAGAAACTGATTTAGGTATAATAAATGCAGTGTCTCTTGTTACAGCCGGATACTGCGGCAGCTCTTTATATTTGGCAACCATAAACGGAATGTTTTCAATAATAGTATCTAAATCCAGCTCAAACAAGTAAACAGGCTGTAAAAACTTGCACTTATCCTTTATGTCAGGGTGTATTTCTCCAATATAGCCTATTACAGGTGTTCCTTTTCCGAGTAGTTTAATTTGAGCTGTTCTACCGGGGTGTAAGTAGGAAACATCCTTGCAAGGTATATACTCTACCCTTTTAGAAAGATTTAATTCATTAAATATAGTTTCTATAGTACCTTTTAATGTATAAAAGTCAGGCACAGAAGAGTCATGCCAGCTGCCAGTCTTAATGTTTCCGGTTAAAGCACCGGCAAGTATTCTTTTTTCTATAACATCCGCAGTTTTTTGTTCAGGATTGCCATTAAAATGAAACGTCTTTCCTATTTCATAAATCCAAACATCTTTTTGGCCGTGATCAGAATTATATTTAACCACCTGAATTATATTAGATATAACATTTTGCCTGAGCATTGTATACTCATCAGACTGAGGATTATCAACTTTTACGGCTTTTGACTCGTCATAAGTCATACCTACAGAGTTTAATAAAGGTTCACCCACCAAAGAAGTGGTAACAACCTCATAAAATCCATTGCCTGTAAAAATACTGTTTATCTTATTTATTGCATTTGTCTCTTCAGAAGTCTCTGAAAACAGTGTTTTTTGCGGTAAAGTAGGTTCTATTTTATCGTAGCCGTTTATTCTTGCTATTTCTTCAATAAGATCGATTTCTCTGGTAACATCGTTAATTCTATGGCTTGGCATCAAGACCTTTGCAGAAAAGTCATTTTTGCCCAGCAGCTCAAAGCCTAATTTTTCAAGTATCTGAATACATTTACTATTTGATATTTCAATACCGAGAATTCTTTTTACCTGGCTAAACCTTAAAGTAATTTCAAGGTTTTCAAGCTCATCACTACCAGCTTCTATAATATCACAGACTTTAGCATCAGCAAGCTCGGTTAATAACTGCATAGCCCTAACCAGTGCCGGCCTTACTTTTTGAATATCAACGCCTCTTTCAAATCTTGCACAAGAATCTGTCCTAAAACCTACGCTTCTTGATGAACGTCTGTTTGTAACAGGTGTAAAATAAGCAGATTCTAAAGCTACATTTTTAGTATTTTCATCAATTTCTGTGCTAAAACCACCCATAACACCGCCAAGAGCTATAGGCTCCTTATCTGAGGCAATTAATACGGTTTCAGTTGAAAGCTTTCGTTCTGTTTCGTCAAGCGTAAAGATTTTTTCGCCTTCATTAGCTCTTCTTACATATATATAGTTGCTATTTATTTTATCACTGTCAAAAGCATGCAATGGCTGGCCGTATTCAAGCATTACATAGTTTGTAATATCAACAACGTTGCTAATACTTCTTATCCCGGATGCATTAAGCCTGTTTATCATCCACTTTGGAGATTTTTTAATATTTATATCTTTTAAAACTGCTAGAGTATAATACTTGCAGCAATCTTCATCTTTTATTTCTATATTAAAGTCAGTTGTTAAGTCCGCAGTATTGGTATATTCCAGATCAACGTGATTTAATTCTTTGTCAAAGATGGCAGCAACTTCTCTTGCAATACCAATAATAGACATTTCATCACCACGATTAGCAGTAGGAGCTACATGTAAAACAGTGTCATCAGCTATATCCAGTACGTCTTTTACATCCTGGCCCGGTGTTAAATTTTCAAAAATTCTATTTAAAATTAAAATTCCATCTTCGTCCTGGAAATCAGAAGGATTTAGACCAAGCTCATCTGCTGAGCAAAGCATACCTTGAGACTCTACGCCTCTAATCTTGACGGGCTTTAAAACAAAAGCTTCGCCTGATTTTCTGTCTAAAACAGCAGATCCAATACTGGCATAAGGAATAAGCTGACCTGCTTCGATATTTCTTGCACCACAGACAACTTCCATTTTATCTTTGCCGTTAAAAACTTCTACAAGTTGTAATTTATCTGCATTTGGATGAGGTTTACAGTTTATAATTTCTGCAACAACAATATTTGTAAACTTACATCCAAGTTCTTCTATTTCTTCAACTTCCAGGCCGCTCATTGTTAAGCCATGAGCTATTTCTTGAGGTGTTAAGTCTGATATATCTACAAAACTGCTTAACCATTCTAATGAAACAAGCATGATTTATTTTTATCTCCTAAATTATTTATAATTATTTACATATTTAAAACTGCTTAAGAAACCTTAAGTCATTATTGAAGAATAACCTAATATCATTAATAGCAAACTTAAGCATTGCCAATCTTTCGACCCCCATACCAAATGCAAAGCCGCTGTATTGTTCGGGATCAATATTTACATTTTTTAGAACATTAGGATCAATCATCCCTGCGCCTAAAATTTCAAGCCACCCAGAACCTGAGCAGGTTCTGCATCCTTTGCCGCAACAAATAATACATTGAACATCAATTTCAACGCTAGGTTCAGTAAAGGGAAAATAGCTTGTTCTAAATCTTGTTGGACGTTGCTGACCGAAAAATTCTCTTGTAAACTCGTTTAATACGCCTTTTAAGTCACTAAATGTAACATCTTTATCTACCAAAAAGCCTTCTACTTGATGGAAAAGATTATTCTTTCTGCTGCTTACCGATTCTGCCCTATAAACGCGCCCTGGGCTTATTACTCTTAAAGGAGGCGCTTTTTGTTCCATTTCTCTTATTTGAGAATTAGATGTTTGGCTTCTTAACAAGACAAAAGGAGCAATCTTTGTATAGAAAGTATCTTGCATATCTTTTGCCGGGTGATCCGGCGGGAAGTTTAAAGCATCAAAGTTATAATATTCTGTTTCTACTTCTGGGCTGTTTTTACTTTCAACAAAAGAAAATCCCATTTTTACAAAAATACCTGTAATTTCATTTATCGTAGAAGTTAAAGGATGCGATTTTCCTTGAGGGCTAGTTACACCCGGTAACGTAATATCTATGGTTTCTTTTTCGAGCTTTTTAGCAATACTTTCTTTATAAAAAATATTATGTTTTTCTTCTATTTTAGATTCTATAGTATTTGAGATTTTATTTACCAAACCTCCTATAACAGGTTTTTCTTCGTTTGATAAGTCTTTAATACCTTTTTTAATGGTATTAAGTTCGCCTTTTCTTCCCAGATACTTTATTTTTATCTGTTCAAGTTTCTCTAAGCCTTGAGCTTTTTCAACTTCGCTCAAAGCGGTTTGTTGTAATTCTTGTAATTTATCTTTCATGTCTTCCTCAAGTATAACTTTTTAATATTATTTAATATAATGTTTACGATTTTTTTATAGTATAACAAATATTTATTATTATTTATAGTTGATATCAATTAAAACTTTCTAATGGTATACTAATATTGAATAAATAAGTAATAATAGTACGGGTTATATTATAATGGGTTTCAGATTTTTAACATCGGGAGAATCGCACGGTAAATGCCTAACAGTTATTGTAGAAGGAGTACCGGCTGGAATTGAAATTGATGAAAATCAAATAAATAAGCAATTAGCACGCAGACAACAAGGCTACGGCCGTGGCGGCAGAATGCAAATAGAAAAAGATACAGTAGTTATAAATTCAGGTGTGAGGCACGGAAAAACAACTGGTGCACCTATCTGTATGGTAATAGAAAACAAAGACTGGGCTAACTGGGGTCTGGTAATGGCAATTGAGCAAATTAATATAGAAGATGAAAAAGTTAAAGAGCTTGTTGATAAAAAAAGAATTTCTCACGTGAGGCCTGGACACGCTGACTTAGCTGGTGCTTTAAAGTATAATCACGAAGATATAAGAAACGTTTTAGAAAGATCAAGTGCAAGAAAAACAGCTGCTCGCGTTGCAGTTGGCGCGCTTGCGCAGATCATTCTGGAAGAGTTTGGCATTGAAATATTCAGTCATATTACAAGAATAGGTACTGCAGCCATTAATAAAAATGATCTTCCGCAAGATTATACAGAACTAAGAGAACAAGCGGAAGCCTCAGAAACAAGATGTGCTTGCTTAAAAGCAACTCAGGCCATGAAAGATATAATTGACAGCTCAAAAGAAACAGGCGACAGCTTAGGCGGGCTATTTGAAGTTATTGCTCTTAATGTACCTGTAGGGCTTGGCAGTTATGTACATTGGGACAGAAGAATTGACGGATTAATTGCTCAGGCAATGATGAGTATACCTGCCATAAAATCAGTCGGTATAGGTGCAGGTGAGCAATGTGCAGAGCTAACAGGCGCGCAAATGCATGATGAGATTTTTTCTAAAAATGATGAAAAGAATTATCAAAGAAAAACCAATAATGCCGGTGGTATCGAAGGTGGTATGACTAATGGATGCCCTATTATTGTTAATGCCGCAATGAAAGCTATTCCTACAATGAAAAAACCGTTGAATTCTATTAATTTAGATGATGGACAAGAACATATTGCACATTATGAACGCTCTGATGTTTGTGCAGTACCGGCAGCAGGTGTTGTAGGCGAGGCGATGTTAGCTATTGTTTTAGTTCAGGCATTGTTTGAAAAATTTGGCGGGGATAGCTTGCTTGAATTAAAAATGAATTTTGATAATTATTGTGATAACTACCAAAAAAGGTAAGAAATGAAAAAAAATATAGTTTTAGTCGGACTTATGGGATGCGGTAAGTCATCTGTGGGTAACGTTTTAGCCGAAAAGACCGGGTTAAAATTAGTTGATACCGATGAATTAATCGAACAGCAAGAAAATAAAACAATTAGTGAAATATTTAAAATCAATGGTGAAAAATACTTTAGAGAGCTTGAGCACCAGTGCGCAAAATCATTAAGCAATAATGCCAGCCTAATTGTCTCAACAGGCGGTGGAATGCTTGAAAATACCAAAAACATGGACTTATTTAAGCAAAATGGTTATGTTTTATATCTTTATGCTCCGGCTAAGGAACTATATAAAAGAGTTAAGAACGAAACTCACAGACCTTTGCTAAAAAATTCAAATCCTTTAGAGACTTTAAGCAGTCTTCTTGAGCAAAGAGCAGCGACTTATGAAAAGGCAGACTTTACAATAAATACTCTCAATAAGCAAGTTTGCGAGATTGCGGATGAGATTATTGCTTTAATTCAATAAAAGTTTTTATTATACTACTCACAAATTGAATTTAAGATTAATCTTTTCAGAGAAAAGTTTATTTTACCACGTTTAACAAGATTTAATAATCTGGAAAGTATTTTAG
>JANQLL010000006.1 GCA_028280605.1 Candidatus Gastranaerophilales bacterium | reverse complement strand
CTAAAATACTTTCCAGATTATTAAATCTTGTTAAACGTGGTAAAATAAACTTTTCTCTGAAAAGATTAATCTTAAATTCAATTTGTGAGTAGTATAATAGTTAATTACATAACTAAGGTAAAAAAAATAATAAAATTAAAATCAAAATTACAGCATAAGCTGAGCGTAGTACATAAGCTGAGCGTAGTATATGATTAATAATATCTTTTAAAGATAATATAAAAAAATTTTAAGAATACTTGACATTAAAAACAAATTAAGTTAATCTATTAACAATTTGAGTGAAAAATATTATTGAAAGGCTACAAAGTAGTAATGTTATTAAATTTTGACATATTACATAAGTCAATAATAATAAACAAAAGGGATACTCGATCCTTAAAGCGATTATTTCTTTTGAAATCAAATATTTTGAATAATAAGACAAATGTTTTTAAAGAGAGGTTATTTATTTCCTCTCTTATTTTTTTATTTAATAAGCTTTTAAAAGATATTTTATTTATGTAATCAATTATGCTTTCTAGCGGAAGGAGGCCACTTATGATTATGCAGGAGCAGTCAGTTTGTTATTTTAGGAATAAGAATAAGAAAGTAATTATGCTAAAAGATATAATAATGGAAAAGATTAGGGAAAATGGCGGGTTTGTTAATACACATGCACACTTAGACAGAGCTTATACCATTACTCCTAACACATTGCACCTTGCAAATGCAACGTTGCAGGAAAAATGGACTTTAGTTGACTCTATAAAAAGAAAATCAACTGTTTTTGATGTATACGACCGTATGTGCTACGCAGTTGATAATATGATCGAGCAAGGGGTTCAAGCTATCGGATCTTTTATTGACATCGACGAAGTTGTAGGCGATAAATGTATTCAAGCAGCTGATATGGTAAGATCAAAGTTCAGTAAAGATATCAAAATTAAATATATAAACCAAACCTTAAAAGGTGTTATTGATCCGGATGCTCGCAAATGGTTTGATATAGGATCTGAGTTTGTTGATATAATCGGTGGGCTACCGGCAAAAGATAAAGGCCACGAAAATGAGCACCTTGATATATTAATGGAAACCGCAAAAAAATATAACAAGCCTTTACACGTACACGTTGATCAGTTTAATACATCACAAGAAAAAGAAACTGAACAGTTAATAGATAAAACTGTTGAACATTCAATGCAGGGAAGAGTAACTGCTATTCATTCTATTTCCTTAAGCGCGCATAACTTTGATTACAGGCATGATGTTTATAAAAAAATGGTAGATGCAGATGTTAACTTAATCACCTGCCCTACTGCTTGGATTGATTCCAGACGCACTGAAGAATTATCTCCTACGCATAATTCAATTGCTCCTGTTGATGAGATGGTTCCATACGGTATTAATATTGGCATAGGTACAGATAATATTTCTGATATGTTAAAGCCTTTCACTGATGGTAATATGTGGACCGAATTACACCTTTTATTAGAAAGCTGCAGATTCTATAATATAGAAGAGCTTGTAAAAATTGCTACAAATAATGGTCTAAAAGTTCTTGATATTCCTGCTTATTCTCCGCTCGAAAAGTAGTTAATTAAATATTAGCTAAGTTTTGTCAATAAAATCAATAGCAGATGAGGTTTTAAGTACTCCATCTGCTATTTTAATAATATTATCTAATTTTTTTGGGATTTGCGGACTTGCTCGCACTTTTATTTTTTAATGTACTTTTGCTTAATAGTTTGTAGGTTTAATCATAAAATATGCTTTAGGATGAGCACATACAGGGCACATTTCTAATGCTTTTTCTCCTTTTACTAAGTGACCACAGTTTATACATTCCCAAGTAGTTTTTTCCAATTTTTCAAATACTTTGCCCTCTTTAATATTTGCTAAAAGCTTTAAATAGCGTTCTTCATGTTCTTTTTCAATCTTTGCGACCTGCTCAAATAAAAATGCAATTTTGTTAAAACCTTCTTCTTTTGCTTCTTTTGCAAAAGTTACATACATGTCAGTCCATTCGTAATTTTCACCGCTTGCAGCATCTTCCAGATTAGTAATTGTATCAGGTATTTGCCCACCTTTTAATAGCTTAAACCAAATTTTTGCATGTTCTTTTTCATTGTTCGCGGTATCTTCAAAGAATTTAGCAATTTGTACATATCCTTCTGTTTTTGCTATTGAAGAATAATAAGTATACTTATTTCTAGCTTGTGATTCTCCAGCAAATGCTGTTTGCAAATTTTTTTCTGTCTTTGATCCTTTTAGTTCCATCTACTTATCCTTTTATCCTTCTATCTATCTATTTTTTCTTAATAATATTATTCTTATTAAGATTATTGCTTTTCAGTTTTTTATTTAATAATTTCTTCTATAACCTGTAAAGATTGCTCAGTGTTTAACTTAGACTTTGCAGAAAACTCTATAACCTCAGTATTTAGTACACGTGCAATCTTTTGCTTTGATTTATACACATCATTTTTTGACAGGGTATCAGCCTTTGTTGCTACCGTAACAATAGGTATTTCGTGATGTTCTAACCATTCTCTCATCTGTAAATCATTTTTTTGTACATCATGCCTAATGTCAATAAGCTGAATAACAGCTCTTAATGTATCTCTTTTTAATAAATATTCCTGCAAATTCTTCTGCCATTTTTGCTGTTCTACTTTAGAAACCTTTGCATAGCCATAGCCCGGCAAATCTGCTATAACAAACTCTTCATTAATTTTATACAAGTTTATTAAACGTGTTTTACCGGGTGTATTGCTTGTTTTTGCTATTTTTTTTCGATTAAGTATCGCATTTATAAATGACGATTTGCCTACATTAGACCGACCGATCATAGCAATCTCAGGCAGTCCAAAATCTGGACAATCTGCTAATGTAGGCGCACTTAATACAAATTCTGCTGTTTTAATTTTCATGTTCTACTTTTCTACTATTTCGTCTTTTCCACGCTTCGGTTAAGATGTTAAACAATTTTCTGTTATTAAAGACTGATATCTGAAAAAGATTATCTCTTTTTAAGTCAGTTTTTAAACATGATTTTGACATAAAAAAGTTTTCAGTCTCAACCAATACCATATTAACAAAATCAGGACTCATAAAGTGAACAGGTTCAGAATTAAATATTTCAAACGTTCTAAAAATATCAAATTTTTTCTTCTTGGTTTTATACGTTGTAGCTCTCAAAGCTCTCACTCCCCAAAACTCCTCCAAATTAATATTACCAGACAACTTAATTAAATAAAAATTTATTAAAATTCTGTAATATTTAAATTTCTCTAGAGTTTAAATTTTATTTTTTATTCCTTGCTGCTTTATAGGTTTCTCTCAAGTTTTTCAACTGATCCCTTAATTCTGCAGCTCGTTCAAAGTCTAAAAGCTTTGCTGCGGCGTGCATATCTTTTTCTAACTTATCAATAATTTTAGGTAAATCATCCACTTTAGCGTTAACTTCCGCCATTTGCTCAGCAATAACGTCTTCTACGTTTCTATAATTATTAACAAGCTCTAACAGATTGTTAGATATACTCTTAACAATAGTTTTAGGTACAATATTATGCCTTTTATTATATTCAAGCTGAAGCTTACGCCTTCTTTCGGTTTCACCTTTTGCTTTCTGGATGCTGCCTGTCATTTTGTCCGCATACATAATAACTTTACCACAAGCATTACGAGCTGCACGACCTATTGTTTGAACCAAACTGGTTTCTGATCTTAAAAATCCTTCTTTATCCGCATCCATAATTGCAACAAGAGTAACCTCAGGCAAATCCAAACCTTCTCTTAATAAATTAACCCCGATTAATACATCAAACTCACCAAGCCTTAAATCTCTAAGGATTTCTACTCTTTCAATAGAGCTGATATCACTATGCAAATAACGCCCTCTTATGCCTAGTTGCAAGAAATAATCAGATAAATCTTCTGCCATTTTTTTTGTTAAGGTGGTAATTAGAATTCTTTCATTTTTCTCAGCACGAATTTTGATCTCGCCGATCAAGTCATCAACCTGATTAGCAATAGGCCTTATTTCTATTTCCGGATCAACAAGCCCGGTTGGCCTGATAATTTGCTCTACAATTAAGTCAGATTGATTTGTTTCAAAATCACCCGGCGTAGCAGAAACAAAAATCTTTTGCCCTACTCGATCCCAGAACTCTTCGCTTTTAAGGGGTCTATTGTCCCTTGCACAAGGAAGCCTGAAGCCATAATCTATTAAAACATTTTTACGGGCAAAATCCCCATTATACATACCTCTTAATTGAGGAATGGTAACATGAGATTCATCTATTACAAGCAAAAAGTCGTCAGGAAAATAATCTAGTAATGTCGCCGGCGGTGTACCAGGCTCTCTACCTTCAAACAATCTTGAATAATTTTCTATGCCATTGCAATAGCCGACTTCTTTAATCATTTCTATATCGTGCTTTGTACGCTGAATAAGCCGTTGAGACTCTAAAATTTTATTTTCGCTTTCCAGCTCATTAACTCTTATTTTTAAATCTCTGTCTATCAGTTTGCAGACATCGTGCACATCTCCGTCCCCTGCAAGATAATGCACTGCCGGAAAAATCATTTCATCTTCGCAAAACCCTAATACTTCACCAGTGGTGCCGTTTATACGTGTTATTTTTTCGATTTCATCGCCGAAAAATTGAACCCGCGTAATATCATTTTCATAGGCCGGCTGTATCTCTACAACATCGCCTCTTGCCCTGAAGACACCTCTTTTCAACTCAATATCATTTCTTTCATAGTGAACATCCACCAGGTGCCTTAAAAGGTCGTCACGCTCTAAAAAATCACCTACTGAAATCTTTATTGCGCCTTTTAGGTAATTTTCAGGCAAACCCAAACCATATATGCAGCTTACACTTGCTACTACTACTACATCACGTCTTTCAAACAGGCTTCTTGTTGTACTGTGACGCATTCTATCTATTTCTTCATTGATTGTTGCTGATTTTTCAATATATGTATCAGAACTAGGTATATATGCCTCTGGTTGATAGTAATCATAATAGCTTATGAAATACTCAACTGCGTTATTTGGCAGTAACTCTTTCATTTCATTATAAAGCTGGGCTGCAAGGGTTTTATTATGTGCCATTATTAGTGTTGGCTTTTGCACTTGCTCTATAACATTTGCAACTGTAAATGTTTTACCGGAACCTGTTGCCCCCAATAAAGTCTGAGCATCATATCCCTGGTGTATACCTTCGGTCAATTGTTCTATAGCCTTAGGTTGATCGCCTGCGGGTGAGTGTTCGCAGACTACCTTTAAGGGACGTTTCATTTCTGTTTGTATCTTCATCCTAGTCATAGTTATATTATATAATAGACATTAATTATTTTTTACTTTTGTTGCACTTTGAAAATATTTGAAGAACTGGGGTTTAAAAGATGGTGATAAATTGATATAATACTTAATATGGACGGGGGCAAGAAGTTCTCACCCCCGATTTCAATTAAAGCATTAGTAGTATTGAAAGAGTTGTTATTGCGAGTAACAGCTCTTTTTTACTAAGCTCAAGCTTGAACTTTTCTACTTTAAGCTTCAACCGAATCCCTCCTTTCTAGCCAGAGGGCGGGCTTCCATATTAAGTTGTCAATGTTCAATCAGTTAATTTCATTTTATTGTTTATAATATATCATAAATCTAATAGTGATTATTATATATTGATTATAAAAATATTATTTTAAAAATCTCGAATTTAATTAACAAAAAATATAAAAACATGTAAAAATGGATGCTTTCTAAGTGTTAGAAATGCATCCATTACAAAATTTGCTTCTTTTAGCCTTAAAGAGAGCCAAAAAAAATATTCAACTGTATGTGATGTAAAAATTAAAAAATATATTGACTGCAATAATTTTTGCTTAGAAAAGGGTATAAAAGGTCACACTTATCCCCTAAGCGGAAAAAGTGCTGTTTTGAAATTAAAATTTGCGTGGCTAGCGCATCCTTTAATCTCTTGATATATAGCAAATTAGCATTATTTAATGCTTGATTTACTGTTTTATTATTATTGTTTATTCTGTTTAATACAGAATTTTTTCTTTGATATATATTATTTACAACTGTCGAACTTTCGGCAGCTTTATTATTATTATCTTGTGATTTTATTTTATATATTAATTCCTTTAAATTCTTATATATAGCTTTTAAATATTTATCAACACGCACAAAATCAGAAAAAGAAGTTATTTCTTTTTCTCGGATATTATTTTGTAAAATAACCGGACATAGAAATGCAATCATATTCCACAAAATAAGACATACATTTTTGACATATTGGTTTAGTTGCATTTTTAGCCTTACCTTTTGAATTATAAATATACACTTATTATATATTTTAACATTTTTTTGAAATATTTGCAGGCTATTAAAAAGTAGAAATACTAATTTTGTAATAATTCGTTACCTAAAAAAATCCAGGAGCAATTTATAAAACCCTTTTGTTTTTATATTAACAAGAGAGTCATAGTTAGCAAAATATTAAAAATGTATATATATTAATTATTTGAATTAAATACGAGTTAGCAAATAAACATATTAACATAATGCATATTTGTCTTTATTCCTTTAATTAACTTGAATTATTTAATTATTAAAGACAGATAGAGATATTACCTTTAAAAGTAATTTTTTCAATATATTCAATTCATTCTTTCGTAAAACCATATGTTAGAACCAGAATAAATATTATTATGAGGAGAGAGCATTGTTAGTAAATCCAAACAGATTATTACAAACTAAGACTTTACAAACTAAATTACCTTTAATTACACAAAACCCTCAAGCAGCTTCAATATTTACAAATCCAATGCAGGCACAAGCACCTATGCCAATGCCTATGAGTCAAGCATCAATGCATAATCCAACACAAGCTGGATTAACTGGACCAACTCCATTTTCTCAGATGGGTCCAGCACCAATACCTCAAGATAAAATGCCTAGTATGGCATCAGCAGGCACAGGAGGAATGCCACCATTACCTTCAATCGCACAAATGACTACACCTCCTCCAATGAAACCATTAGGAGCAACAGGACTTCCTGGAATGGGCATGCCAGGTATGACACCTGGAGAAATGAATGGAATGCCGGGAATGACTCCTGGAGGAATGCCAGGTATGCAAGCAGCAGGCGTAGCAGGTATGCCTTCATTACCTTCAATCGCGCAGATGACTACATCTCCACCAATGAAACCACTAGGAGGAACAGGACTTCCTGGGATGGGGATGCCGGGTATGATACCTGGAGGAATGCCAGGTATGCAAGCAGCAAGCGCAGGAAAAATAGCAGGTATGGCAGGAGCCGGAGGAATCCTACCTTCTCCTTAGTAGCAATATTACAGGAAAAATGGCTACAAGCACACCAATAGCAAACCCTAATTTGCCTCAAAAATAATTTTTTAAAGTTCTTAAAAAACATTGAAATATTTCCTCATAATGATATAATAATATAATAATATCATTATAAAAAGGTTTAAAAATGAATGATGAAAATTTAAATAATACTGCTGAAATGTTTAAGGCTCTTGCACATCCTGTACGACTAAAAATTGTAATGGGATTGATGCATAAAGAAAATTGTAATGTTAGCACTATGGTAGAAAAATTAGGTATTTCTCAGCCTAATGTATCTCAGCATTTAAATATTCTAAAACATGCGGGGGTTATCGAAAATTTTAGAAAAGGTGGTTTTGTATGCTATAAGTTATCAAATGATTATGTGAAAGAAATTATCAAATTATTGGAGGGAAAAGAATGCTCAGGGTAAATAAAGATAAATGCCCACAGGATCATAAATGTCCGGCTATTAATATATGCCCTTTTAAGGCTATTACTCAACTTGAATTTAACTTGCCGGAAATTAATATTGATTTGTGTAAACAGTGCATGAAATGCATTAAGTTTTGTCCGAAAAAAGCAATTGAAGTAGTAAAATAAGTTACAAGCGTGAGGTAAGAACAATAATGAAATACGATTTTGATTTAATAACAATAGGTTTAGGTCCTGCCGGCATGGCTGTTTCTGTTATGGGTGCAGAAATGGGACTTAAAGTTTGCGCTATCGAAAAGCATAAAATCGGCGGGGAGTGCATGAATGTTGGATGTATCCCGAGTAAAGCACTTTTGGAAATAGCAAGAAAACAATTTGTAAAGAAGGTTCCGCTACAAAACACTCCTTTTGCAGGCATTCAAAAAGATTTGGACTTTATTGGAGAACACAAAACAAAAAAAATGTTTGAAAAGGTGCATCTGGTAATAAATCAAGGCCGGGCTGAATTTATAGATAAACATACCGTAAAAGTGGGCGAAAAAACTTATACTGCTAAAAAAATTTTCATTGCCACCGGTACAAAGCCTCTTATACCACCGATTGATGGAATTAATGATATTGATTATTTAACAAACGAAAATATTTTTAAACAGGATTCTATTCCTAAAAGTCTAACCGTTATAGGCGGTGGTGCCATTGGGGCAGAGATGGCACAAGCTTTTGCGCGATTAGGTACGAATGTGACTATTGTACAATACGATTCTTATTTAGTACCTGCCGGGGATCAAGAAGCCGGAGAGCTTTTACAATCTGTTTTTGACAGAGAAAATATTAAATATTTAAATGAAAGAAAAATATTAAAAGCCTGTAAAGAAGGTGAACTTGTAACTATCGAAACTGATAAGGGCGACAAAATAACTTCTGAAAAGTTATTAGTTGCAGCTGGCAGAAAAATTGATATGGCCTCATTAAAACTTGAAAATGCCGGAATAAAAACAGGTCTAAAGGGTGAAGTTATTGTAAATAAACACCTGCAAACCAATGTGTCTAATATTTATGCTGTTGGTGATTGCAATGGTAAAGTATTGTTGTCACATGCCGCTATGATGCAAGGTATGATTGGCATAATGAATTCTATGATGCCGTTTTTTATGAAGCAAGATATTGATAAGTACGTTATTCCATGGACAGTGTTTACTGATCCGCAGATTTCTTTTGTTGGTATGAGTGAAAAACAATTAAAACAAAAAAATATTAAATATGATACCGTAAAGGTTAATTATGACGACTATGGAGCAGCTATTGCAGAGAAAAAAGAAGTTGGATTCGTAAAAGTATTTGTGTCCAAACTGGGTAAGATATATGGAGCAAGCATTGCAGGTTATGGATCAGGTGAGATGATTAATGAATGGGCTTTGGCTATTCAAAAAAATATTAAGATATATGATATTATGCTGCTTGCGCATTCGTTTCCTACCATGGGCTTTTTAACTAAGCGAGTTGCAGAAACCTGGATGATGGAAAAAATGAAGTTAACAAATATTCAAAGAATGCTTAAGCTGGTTACTAAGTTTTATTAAGCTATATGCGAGTTATTATTTACTAAAGGAAAAAGTAATAAATGGAAAAATCACTATTATAGAGGCAATGTAAAATAAAAAGTCGTGCCCTTGCCTACTACGGTATCAAACCATATTCGGCCTTTGTGCTGCTCAATAATAACTTTTGAAATATACAATCCCAACCCCGTACCTATTGATCTTTTAGCAGTAGGAAACCGTTGGAAGATATGCTGTCGTTCTTGCTCAGGGATACCCCTACCACTATCGGACACAGAAATTTGAATTTCATCACCTGCTTTTTTTGCCATAAGCTTTATGCTTGTTCCTTTTTTATTATGTTTAATAGAATTGCTTAATAAATTTATAATAACTCTGTAAATAGCATCAGAATTAATATAAACCTCAGGCAAATTATCAGGTATATTGGTGATTATCTCGGATTCTTCGCTTTTTGCCAAAAATTCCGTTGATTTAACTGCCGTATTTAAAATTTGCTTAACATCTTCCAGCTTTGTTTTCAACTCAAGCTTACCAGACTCATAATGATAAATTGTAAGAATATTATCTACAATCCTTAATAGCTCTTCATTTGTGTTATACATATCAGTTAAGTATTCCAAGTAGTTACTTAAAGTAGTATTTGAATTTCTTGATAGTATGTATTCAAGAGCTTTTTGCTCCGCATTAATCGGGCTCCTTAAGTCGTGAGTAAGAGTCGCAATAAAAGTTGATTTCATTTCCTCTCTTTTTTTCTTGTCCACTATTTCTATATAAATTATTGATACAGCATCATTAAGAATCTTGAAAAACTCCGCCTCGTGGTTATACCAGATTCGCGTACTACCAGAGGCAATCATTGTAAAACCTAATATATCCTTGCTTCTTATGCTAGGATATTGAACACTAATTGGGTACATAATAAATGATTTAATATTGTGACTTAATAATTTATTTTTTATTTCAACATTAATAATGTCCTTATCAACATTATTTACGACACAAGCATCTTCCAATTTATCCTGAAAACATTTGCTTATATATGCAGAACTAAAAATTATTTGATTAATTAAAGGTTCATAGTGTCCGTTTTTAATCACTTCATTAGAAACAACTAAATCTTTATCAGCATTATAGTGTAAGTACATAATTCTATTTGCGTTATAAGCTTCTATGGCTCTCTCCAAGACAAAAGTATATAAATCACTCTGAGTTTCAAATTTTGTTATATCCCTCATAACGTCTATGAGAATGGTTTCTTTTCTAAATAATTCTTGCAATCTTTCGGCCATGATATTTAAATTCCAGCCTAATTCATTTAGTTCATCCTTTGTATCTAAATTAACTCTGGTAGTAAATTCACCTTTTGCTATTTTATTAGAGGCTTCTTTAAATTTTTTAAATGAATTTTTTATAGAAAGGAAAAAACCCACATATAAATAAGTTATTATCAAAAAGATTATGCTAGCTATTATAGTTATAAAATATTTTACAGACATATAATCTTTAATTCGTTGAGTAAAAAGATGCTTTAGCGTTAATGACATTTGATAAAGAAAATCATAATTGCCATTAATAGCTCTTGATAGCTGTTTAAAAGCATTTTTTGGATCAACTTTTGAAATTTTTTCTGTAAGTAAGTGAAAGTTTATTAAATTGATAAACTCTTTTGTATTGATATTTGTTTTCTTAATATAGTCATCTAACTTTGTTTTGATAAGGTCATTTGTTTTTGAAACCTTATTATAATTAGAATTTACTTGATCCAGCATCAACATTATTATTGGTAAATCACTTAGTATAGCCCTTTGCTCTTCAATCGTTCCATATTTTTTCTCTAGGATTCCAAGGTTTCTTCCTCTTATTTGTGCCATTTCTTCGTTTAATATAGGTATTTTATGGAGGACAGAATCACCAAGATAGTATGATTCTAAAGTGGGATCTAGTATCAAATTTGACTCATCACCAATGTCGTCAATAAGCACTAAAAGTTTTTTTATTACATTTGTATGCTGCTTAAAACTTTCTTCCGCTGGGACAAGAAGTTTTTTCTTTTTTAAATCTGAAATTTTTGTTTTTATATCTGCCCATTTAGGATTGTTTGTTAAAAATTGCTTGTATTTCTTTTCTACATCATCAACTTTTTGAATACTCTTTTTAATATCAGTTTCTTTTCTTAGTAGCTCTTCACTAAATATCGTTAGTCCACTGAAGTAAGCATTAGCGAATCCCCTATGCTCTTGTATGTTCTTAATTAAATAATTCATTTCAATAATATACTCAACTCCAATAGATTCTTTTTCTGTAAATGCGATCCATTTATTGATTTCGCTAAACAACAAGTAGACAGTTATTATAAATAATATCAGTACTAAAAAAATTGTAATCCCAAATTTTTGATAAAATTTTAAACTGTTAATTAGTTTAATGGGAGGACAAAATAGACTTTTAATATTAAGCTGCATTGTTATTAGTCCTTAATTTTTTCAACTGATATTAAAGACCATATTATTTTTACATTAATTGCAAAAAAATCTATTCCACCTTGCGGCAGAATAATTAATTAGGCGATAAAAAGTTTTCTAATTATTACCCCATAAAAAAAAAAGCGGAGACCTCTGATCCCGCTTAAGATCTGCACGAACAATTCGTACAGTTCCCCCTTTTTATATATAGATTTTCATATTTATATTCTATGAGTTATTGTTTCATTTTAAACTAATTTCAATCTATTAATTAAAATATTTGTATTTTCTTATTATTTAACTGATTAACTTATTAATTTTTTTTTCAAAATATTATAATAAAAAATTCTTGATTTTGATATGAATTATTTTCTCCATTAACAATTAAACCACAATTCTTTATATATAGAAATATAGAAGTAGTTAAACCCTAATTTACTTACTTATTACCATTATAAGTTCAAAATATTATATAATTATATAATTTGATGCAATATTTAACTATATACTTATAAAATTTATTTATTTTTTAAATACTTAAAAAAAATTCAAATTTTTACAAAAATTTATATCAATTATGATTAATAAGAAAATATATGATTGCTACTATCTTGGTAATATTTATTTATTAGAATATTACAAAATGCTTTTTCGAATTTAAAAATTAAAAATATGTAAAAATTTATTGACTTATTAACTCAGCACCTTTTTATCTTAAGGTTTTTTATAAGAAAATAATAATATTATTCTTAAAAATGGAAAAGGAATTATGAAAATGTCAGGAATCGGCTATAATCAGTACAATAAAACTGGTATTAAAAAGAAAGAAAACAATATAAAAGGCGATAGCTCTGTAGAGCTTGACTATGGAATTTTTGAATCAATAACTATTCGATAAGAATACAAAATTAAGCGGTTCTACTAAAGCTATAGATACTAAAGAAGGCGATTATGACTTCAAGTTTGTACATATAAAGGATTAAAGATAAAAAACAAATATGAGTATAAATATGAAAACATCAGGAATCAGATATAATAACCAGTGTAAAAAAATAAGTTTTAAACAAAATAAAAAAAAGGACTCCTCGTTTAAAGGATATAATAGAGCGCATCATACGCATAAAAAGAATAAATTGGAACAAGCGCCACTAACACAACTGAATGACTTAAATTCAAAAGTCGCAACGGCAGAAGAAAGTCTAAACTTATTAAAGCGTATGCTGAAATGTATTGAACCTGTTCTATGCTCTTTAGGTGAAGGCTTATCTATATTAACTGAAAATGCAAGAGTTCATAAAAAATTTAATCAAGAAGAATTATACTACCTAGGAATCTTTAGTCAAAAATTAGATTCAATAAATTACGACATATCTAAAGCAGAGAGACAATTTTCTACTCTAAAATCCCAATTAGCACCACTAAAAGATAAACTCCTTTGTGTAACTAATACCATAAGCAAAGTTGCAGAAAAAAAACAACAAAAGTCAATATTTGACTCAGCAAATAGTTACTAAAAGTCAGGCGAAAGAATATCTTTAATATCATCAAAGGTAATTGATTTTTCAATAGTTCTGTCTACTGAAATAATTGAGTCTACAAGACCACGCTTTCTTTCTTTTAGCCTCATAATTTTTTCTTCGACAGTACCTTTAGTTATAAACCTGTACACAAAAACTTTTTTAGTCTGACCAATACGATGTGCCCTGTCCGTAGCTTGATCTTCAACTGCAGGATTCCACCAAGGGTCATAATGTATAACATAATCCGCACCGGTTAAATTTAACCCCGTACCACCGGCTTTTAAACTTAACAAAAATATCGGTATACTACTATCAGAGTTAAATCTTTGTACTCTTTCAGCTCTATCTGTAGTGCGGCCTGTTAAATATTCGTATTTAATACGCTTTTCTTCCAGCCAGTCCTTAACAATATCTAACATTTGAACAAACTGACTGAATATAAGAACTCTATGACCTTCGCTAACTATTTCTTCCAGCATTTCTTTAAAGTGTTCAAATTTACCGGAATCTATATTTTTATAATGTCCGTTCTTGTCAAATAACTGTGGATGGTTACAAATTTGTCTTAACTTCATTAAAGCAGAGAATATTGAAATCTTGCTCTTTTCAAATCCATCTTTACCAATTTTTTCAAATATTTCAGCCCTTGTACTGTCAAGCACATCAAGATAAAGGTCTCTCTGATCTGAAGTCATTTGACAATACGCAACGCTTTCAAGCTTATCAGGCAGATCTTTTGCGCAATCTCTTTTTAATCTTCTTAAAATAAACGGATAAACTTGTTTTTTTAACTTGTCTCCAACAGATATATCGCCTCTTGTTTCAATAGGCGTAATATATCTGTAGTCAAATTCATTTAAGTCATATAAAAATCCCGGCATTAAAAAATCAAACACACTCCAAAGCTCGGATAGTCTGTTTTCTATAGGTGTACCGGATAATGCGAACCTATGTGCACAGGTTAATTGCTTTGCACTTTGTGCAGTTAAGGATTCTTGATTTTTTATATTTTGGGACTCATCCAGGATAATTAACCTGAAATCATAATTTTTTAAGACATCTATATCTCTTCTTAATAGAGCATAGCTTGTTATAACAATATCATATTTATCAATTTTATTAAAAAAGTCTTTTCTTGTAGAACCTGTAAGATTTAAACTGGTCAAATCCTTTGTAAACTTCTGTATTTCACTTTCCCAGTTAAATACAACTGATGTAGGGCATACTACTAAACAAGGCTGATGGCCATGCTCTTCTTTAGCTTTTTGTATAAGAGTAAGGGTTTGAAGAGTCTTACCAAGACCCATATCATCCGCAAGAATGCCGTTAAGCCCGTAAGAATATAAAAACCACAGCCAGTTAAAGCCTTTTCGTTGGTATTCCCTAAGGTTTGCATCAACGCCGTCTGGTAGTTGAACATCTTCAAATGTATTAAAGGAGCTAATTTTATCCCAAAATTCTTTAAATTTGTCAGACATTTTTATGTCTATTTTTTGCTCCAAAAGGTCGGAGACAATACCGGCCCTGAATGTTTTTACATTGTACTTGTTCTCATCTCTGAGTTCTGAGTCAAATGCGGTTAAACTCTTGTTTAACTGTAAAATCTTTAATGGTGGGATTTCTACATAGCCCAAACCTTCCATGTAAAAATACTTTTGCCCTTGTTGGAATAAGTTCTGAATTGTTTCTTGTTCAACTTTTTTTCTGCCTACTTTAAAGTTAAATTGCATGTTAAAACTATCTATAGACTTATCAAAGTCAATTTTCGCGCTAATTTTCAGCTTAGAGGCTGCTACTTCAAAATTTCCCGGAACATCTTCTGTTTCTTCGAATCTCCAGAATTCATCCCCGAGTTGGAAAAGAATATCATTGTAAAAATCAATGGCATCATCACCGGCTATTTGAAGATTATTTGTTTGTTTCGGTAAAAATTTACTGTTTATAAGAATTTTATAAGCCATTTCTTCTTGTTTTAAGTTTCTTTTTACCCAATAAATTATTTCCTCTTCAGGATTTTTAACAGTAACATAAGGTGTTTTCTCTGCTAACTTGCCGTAAGGAACTAATGTACCATCGTATTCAAACTCAAGCGTCGCTTTTAATATTTTTTTATCATCTTCGTCAGTTTCTAGTGTAACTACATTCATCGGATGAGATTCTTCCAGCGCTAACTTTTCTAAGTATTCTGCGACTTCAACCTGCATTAACTTCTTTAGTCGTGGCAATTCTTCATATACAAATTTACCACCGTCAGCGTCTCTTATATCGGTAAAAGTCGAGCGTGTCAGATAGTGCGGTAGTTTTGATAGCATTGTATCTAAGGGTACAATAATATTTTTGTATTGTGCCCATTTCATTTGTTTTGAAAAATACTTCAATTCTTCCAACGGCAAAAGTTCTTCTGTATCAGGACGTTTCCAATGCAAGGATAATAATACATTACCTACAAGTGACACATTTACTGCCAAAATCAAATGCCATGGTTCTCCATTATCTTTAAAAATTAATCGTTTATTACTTTTGGCATCGATTACTTCTTCAAGTTGAGCTAATAAGCCTATAAAACTATCAAGCCTGTGTGACTGAATTGTATAAAAATTTGTTTTTTTGTCGAGTCTTGCAAATTTATACATATTTTGCATTAGAGTTAATTCTGCTTTTTGAGCGGCATTAAAATCAAATTGTCCCTCTGAAGACTTTTGCAGGGCGATAACAGCTCTTAAAACAGCTTCTATGTCTTTAACTGCTTCATTTTTTTTGCGATCAAATATTTGAATGCCAACAAACTTAGGTCTTATATCAAAATCCACGGTAATCTTATAATTACCTTCATAACTTGTTATTTCCGGCGGGTTTTCTTCTTCATATTCAAATACTTTACCGGCTTGATCGGTAACATAAGCATCATAATAATGCTGCCTTATACTCTCTAGCCCAACACATACAGCATGTTTACACCATTCTTCTTCTAAAGGACAATCACAATTTGCATTTACTCCGCCTTCAGATAAATCCAATTTAATAGTATATTTATCCTGAAAATTTCCTTTTACATAGGCTTCTACAATATTATCTTCGCGTTTGTGTTCCATAATCTGATTTTTTTGATAATATTCATAGCCTCGCCTCCAGCTGCCGGGAGAAGCCAAGCCTTTAATATAAGCAAAATTAAAATTTATATAACTTTTTTCTGTCGATTTTTTTACCATATAATATTCGTTACTCAATCAATAACTCTTGCCCCAAATATCAATACAACTCTTTAATAACTTCAAATGCATATTTTAGAGTTTGCATAACACTTATGACATTTTTTTAAACATTCATTATTATAGTATACATCATAATAAGCAAATAGTACAATTATTCAAACTCAAATAGGCTTTTTAAACTACTAAATTCTTTATTTACTACTGACGATTATATTATTAATGACTTATATTTTAAAAAATTGTTCATTTAAATCATTTAAAAACAAAGGAATAATCTGACTTTAATAAAAGAAATAAATATTAAAAAAATATTTTCTAAAATAATAGTTGACAATGAATCCCGACTTAGATATATTTATAAACGTGGAAGGTAGCCAAGCGAAAAGCTAAACTAAGAAAAAAATAGCGAAACGCTTTCAGCCTAAAACAAAAAACAAATTTAATAAAACATGCCCCCATCGTCTAGTGGCCTAGGACACCTCCCTTTCACGGAGGCGGCAGGGATTCGAATTCCCTTGGGGGTATTTTTTCATGTTTAAGTCTAGAAAAATTAAAATTTAATAAAAAAATAAAAGATAGTCACTAAGACTATCTTTTATTTTTTTTAATTATTTAGTGATCATGCGGTTTCCTTTGGTTTTCTGATAAACTGCACCAATACAAGCGAACATAAACTCAAGCCTGCACCCAGTATAAAAGGAATCTTATAATCAAACATCCATAGCATCCCGCCAATAGCCGGTAAAATAACTGCAACAATATGATTAATAGTAAATCCAACAGCCATGCTTGGTGCAATGTCCGAAGGATCGGCATGTTTTTGGAAATTAGACTTAATCGCAATAGAAAACCCAAATAGCATATGATCAAGAATGTACAAAGCCGCAACTATTAACTTTGAACTGACAAGCGCATAAGCTAAAAATATGAATATCAAAGAAAAATACTCAATAGATAAAACAAATCTCTCATCTTTTTTGTTAATAAGCCTGCCTATATACGGCATAAAAAAGTAATTAATTATATTATTTACAACAAATAAAATCGTAATCTCTTGGACTGTAAAACCAAACTTTTTCACCAGCAAAAATACTGCAAAAGCTACAAAAATCTGCCTTCTGGCCCCTGCAAACATTGTTAAGGAGTAAAAAAGCCAATAACGTTTTCTAAATATCATTTTTTTATGCTGTGTGGGTATGTCCTCACTCTGCGGGCTTTGCATAAGACACCACCCTGCACCAATACATACCAGAATACCCAATAATAAAAATATATTGGTATAATTTAAAAAACTGGCCAGAAGAAAAACTATAGCACCAATCAGAACATTAGTCCCCGAAGCAATTGCTCTTAGCTTTGACAAAACAAGCGGTGCAGCAGTTTTATCAAAATATTGCAAGGTCAAAGACTGGTTGAGAGTTTCATAATAATGAAATCCAAAAGACATTATTAATGTTGATATAATTATTCCCCAAAAAGAATCCAAATATCCTGTTATACCGATACCTACGCCAAATATTAACAAAGAAAGCGCAGCTAATTTATGCTCTTTTATAAAAATAAGCAAATAAACAACAAGTAATGCAAGAAACCCGGGTATTTCTCTTACACTTTGAATAATGCCCATTTGTTGACCGGAAATATTTACATTTTCAACAGCAAAGTTATTAAAAATTGTTCTCCAGCCTTGAAATCCAACCGCAAGCAAAATAGTCATCACCAAAAGATATAAATACATTTTTTTATTCTGTTTATTTGTTATCATTATACTTCCTCTAAAATACTTTTCAGAATATTTATATCTATTTCATTATTCCACAAATACCGACCGGGTGTATTTGAATTATTTATTAATATTTTTTTTAAAATTTTAAAATTGTTTTTTTAAATTGTTAAGAATAATTTCGATCAATATATTTTCCTAACAAGTTTATAAAAGTTTTGCTTTATAACCTATTAAATAATAAAAAGTATAAAGCTGGATAAATTATTATCATTAAGCTTTAATAGAGAGAGAGAGAAATAAAATGGAAACAAATTTTTTAAATTTTAAAGGGGCTACAAAACTATATCCCCAACACAAAAAACAAAATGGAAAAAATCAATCTTCTGTTGAATTTAGGGAGGCTCAACCTACTAAATATGATAATATGGATCCTCTTTATTATCATCCAATTAAACTTCAAGAAATCAAGAAGAAAAAACCAGATACGGTACCTGAAAAAACAACAGCCGGAAATTTAGACGTAAATGCGTAAAGGAATATAATGATGGAGTTTAATTCAATAACAAAAACAAACTATAGAGAACTACAATGCATAATTCAAACAAACAAAGTCATAAAAAAGACACACAAGGAGCACACTATAACATGAACACTAAAGATAATTATAATCCTCCTTATTATCAATCTACGGTTACGTTTAAAGGAAAATCATCAGCTCCTGTTAAATATCCAAACGAGCTGACAGAATTATTGCCAGAACCCGTGCAAAATAAGTTGCCCGAATTGCTACCGATCACAACCATTACAAAAGTAGAAAATAATGAAACTAAATTGAACCCTCTAGGAAAAGAAGTAGTAGCATCTGTTGAGGGAAAATTATGTGAGCTGGGACAAAGAGACTCTAAAAGTGTAACTTCTGCATTATTTAAAGCCTCTGATTTTGACGGCACCTTATCGTATTTAGTGAATCAAGAGGAATTAAAAAAAGACCCTACAAAAGTCAAGCCAATTGGTCATTCAGTAGACCACCTTATTGATTTGACTTTACCTAATGTTAAATCTGGCATTATCACCGGAAGAGGTATTAATGACTTATTACGAGTAATAGGACATTCTGAAAAACCTAAATACAAAACTACTCAAGTGACAAATAAATTATTTGTATCAGGCTTACATGGGTTAGAAAAACTGGAGAATACTGAAATTAAAGCAAATATCTCTTCTCATGAGGAAGAAGTTTTAAATAAAATCAGGATTAATGTTAACAGTCACAAACAAAATATTGCTGCGGATAAAAATAAAATAGTCAATGTTGAAGACAAAAAATGCGCTTATGCATTTCACTTTAATCCAAAGTCTAATGATGATGACAGAAAAGAAGCTTTAAAACAGGCTTTAAATATCATGAAAAATTCTGGTGCTCAGGTAATCCTGCCAGATGCATCAAAAGGAACAAAGGAAAAAGAATTGGCAGGCTTAATAAACGAAAATGGAGTAAAAAATGTTACTAAAGACGATGGAAATAATACTAATTTTAAGCTAATATATGGCTCTGGCGTATTAGAGATGATACCACCAGGCTCAAATAAAGGAACAGTATTTACAGGATTATTTAATAAGTATAAAGAATCAGTTGCTGAGAAATTTCCAAATGCAAAAATCATCGCATCCTATAGTGGTGATGATACAACTGACTTTGATGCATTTAAAGCAATTATGGATCTCAGCCAAGATGAGAGAGTTGAGCCAGCTGCAGTATTTGTAATTAACAATCGCAACACAGAAAAGATAAACTCTGATTTAGCATCCAAAATTGAAGAAATTGAAGCTGCTGGTGGTGAATTAACAAAAATCCATATTGCCGAGAATGCTAAATTTTTAGACGGTCAAAATAAACTGCTACATGCGCTAGATGAGCATTATAAACAGTCCTAAGAATCCATAAATAATCTCATTTAAAGAAATAAAAGTAAAACCGACCTGTTAAAAGCCGGTTTTACTTTTATTCTTTTTCTTCTTCAGCTTTTGCTTTACTTTGCAGGTGATCTCTTTTTTCTTCCAATGAGCTGATTATATTTTTTATTTCTTCCCAATTTTTTCGGCCTTGCTCTTTAAAACCGCATTCAGGAAAATAAAATGTTCTCTCATGAGGAATCGGATACATTCTGCAAAGCTGTGGTCTGTCTTCGTGTATCAGGCAACCATATTTTTCCCCCATTTTGCCCAAAAATTTACAATGAAAGAAACCCACTTTGGAGTCCTTGCCAAATATTTCATAAACCGATTCAGTAAATTCAGGAGCTATTTTTTTTGCTTCTTCTGATGATACATAAGGTTGAAAAATAGCCAAAAAATCTTTTGCCCCAACAACTTGAGACTCATCTTCATCTTTACTGTTAGCCAGCTCCAAAACTTCTTCATAAGACAATCCGCCTTTGAATGTTGCCATTCTACAGCAATTACCACACATATTACATAAGTGTTGAGGAAGCTTTAATAAATTATTAACTCTCTCGAGGATATTAGACATTTATATATTATCTCCAAATTTATTAATTCTTTTTTACCAAAAAAGAGACCCATATCTTTCCCAGGGTTCTATTTTTTTTGTGAGCATATCCCTTAGTTCTTTTACCGTCATATCTCTACCCGGGACTATTTCATCTTCATTATAAACTAATTCTATTCTTTGAAGATACTCTTTTAAATATCTTATGGAGGCTTTTATTTTTTCTCTTTCTTCAAACTGCCAACCTTCAAACCCACACCCAGGTGGCATTAATGACCACCCATGCCTTGGTGCTACCCTACAGCAATATGGTCGGGTTTCATATACAGAACAAAGCCCGTCATCTGTTACATGAGGACAGTAGTAAAATGACAATGTATTAAGATCAAAATCTTTGTTATAAGAAAGCTCTTTTATAACTTGATCAACTTGCTCAGGCACAACTTTTCTGGCTTCTTCAATACTTGGATAACGCTTGAAAAAATCTACAAACACCCATGCTTCTTCTTTATCTTCTTTAGCCATTTGTTTTAATTCTTCATAAGTATTGAATGTTGTAATAGATTTACAACATCTTCCACAGGTGTCGCATAATTCTTGTGGTCTGTTTACGTTTTCTTTAAAGAGTTTATCAAATTCTTCAAATTCTTTTGCTTGATCATAATCCATGTTTTATATCCTAGTTATCCTACTATTATTTATAATAATCATCTACTATTCTAACTGCTTTTATATATTTTACACTACTTACATACCAAATAAATTATTAGTAACCAGCTTTATATTGTTTTGATAACGTTTTTCCGCACTAACTGTAAGCTGAGCTACAGTTATTATATAATTTCCACTATCTTCCAAAGATGGTAATAACGGTGCAGTATATTCATAGATATTATTTTTAATTTGACTCTGATTTAGTTTCAAATTTTTACCACCATGTTTTACTTTTATACTTTTAGGGTCACCTAACCAATTATCCAAGTATTCAGATGTAATACCTTCCGATCCCTGATAAATCAAACTAAAGCCGGCTTGTTTTAATAAATTACTGTGCCCCTTGGGTGTAAAGCGCAATAAAGAATCAGGTGGAGAGTCAGAAAAATCAACACCTTTATGATTATTCGGATTCATATTGCCTAGTTTATAATAGAGTCTATTTTTATTTGGGGTTACAATTATCCAAATGCCGTTATTTTCCAGATTTTGTTTTATACAACTGATAAGTGAACTAATATTTTCTGTATATTTTTCTAAATTTAATGTCACAATCACGCCATATTTTTCAGGATAATCCTTTGGCAACGAATATTTCAAGGAATCAATCTGTTGAATGTTATCATCATTAAAATTCAAATCGGTATTTGGGGCTAATATCAAACCATAAGCTTTATAACCTAAAGTTTTAGCATTTTGAATAAAATAATCAGTCTTACAACCAATTTCTAACAGATTAGTTTTATTAGGCTTGAGCTTTAAGTATTCTAAAACTTTTTCATACCTTTTAGTACTATCTTGTGATTTATTTAATTCAATCTTAGTATCTTTTAAATTAATACAATATTCTGTTTCGCAATTGCTGCAAGTTATATATTTAAACTCTTTTAACCTGTCTGTCAATTCAGTAGAATTAGGATTACCACAAATTGGGCAATTAATTCTTTGCTGTAAATTATTTAATTTTTCTTTTTCTAAAGCTTTTAATTTTCTTAAAATTAAACTTATATCTAAATTTTCACTATAAACACGATTTAATTCTTCAAGGTCTTGTGCATCATTGCTAACAAATTTACCCCGTAATCTATCAGAACCTATATTAATACCGCCCACTAAAGGATAATACCTACAACGACTCTGAGGAGTCAGGGTTGCAAATATTACATAAGTCGGTATATTAAAAGCATCTGCTATATGGTAAACAGACGTGTCTACAGTTATAATTGCATCCATTTGCGAGAGTAAATAAAGAAAATTTTCTGTACTGTTTGTATATTCGCCCAAATCAATAAAACGTTCGTGATCATAATTTATTTTAGAAAAAGATATTATTTGATAATCTGATTTTTCAATTATTTCATCAATAATTTTATTTACAAAATCCTGAGGAATGCTCCTGATAGGATTTGAAGAAAGCGGATTAAATAACAAAAGCCTTTTACCACAAGACTTTAAAGAGCTTACCAACATGCCTAATTCTTTTTCTGCTTTAGGACTTATTTTTATAAAATTTCTTTTTTCACTATCCGCAATGCCGTGACTGTCAATATTTACCCCTTGCAAAAATATATCTATTAGAGGCGTATCTATATTATCCTGCATATTAAAATCGTGCAGCATTTCGTTCAGTTCTACATAGGCATCATAACTGTTAAAAAATTCTTTTAAAGAAATCGGCAACTGGCATATGTTATTAATATAATAAGATTGCTCTAATATATACTTATAGTTTTCCGAATCATCCAGAAACACATCAAAAGATACTTTATCAAAATAATTTGATAATTTGCTATGATAAATTTCTATTACACGACATACCCTTAATAGGTCACCAAGCGCAGAACTTAAAAATAATGCAATTTTTATATCTTTTTTATCTGATAAAGATGAAAATTTTTCTTGAAAATCACTTAATTGAACTTTTTGCCCATCAAAAGCACCAATATTTTTAGGAAACTTCGGGTGAGCCATAATTTGTTCAGCTGCGGCGTCAGCGTAAAGGCCTATAGGATTTTCTTTGCCTTGTGCAACTAATTCTTTGTTTATTAAGGAATGAATAACATTTGATAGGTATATATTATGTAATTTAAATTCACCTGTCTCTTTTTCCTGTTGAGATGGCGCAGTTAATTTAAATTTATACTTTTCTCTGGTTGAGGTTGAATTTGTCCCCTGGACGTATAAATCAATATTTATGTCTTCTGAAACAAAGAAAAAATGCATTTTACTCTTCCCCATGCAGCTATTGGATCGATATTAACAATTATTATTCTAATACTTTATTTTCATTGTGTACAGTTTTTTTATAAATTTTTTCCAAGTAGAAATTCGAGCAAGTACCAACATTATTGATAAAATAGTGACCACAAGCACCGCATAAGCTCTATATTCATAAATTCCTTTATCTATTATAGCTATAGACCCCGCTCCAATACATAAAGTATACAAAGTTATTACAGTTTGATTTTGAGAAAAACCTGCTTTTAAAAGCTTATGGTGAATATGCTCAGAATCCGCCATAAAAGGATTTCTACCTTTGTAAAGCCTTCTAAATGTGGAGTAAGAAATATCTAAAATCGGTACTGCCAATATTAGTATAGGCATTAAAATTGTTACGGTCACTGTTTTTAAAACACCTGTTACAGACAATGCAGCCAGCAAAAATCCTGAAAACAACGATCCCGAATCACCCATAAATATTTTTGCCGGATAAAAATTATAAACTAAAAACCCCATGGTCGAACCTGCAAGTAACGCAGCAATAAACGCACTATCAGGTTGTCCTGTATAAAAAGCAACCATACCCAATGTTACTGCACTTATTGTAGTGATACCTCCAGCCAAACCATCTACACCGTCTATAAAGTTAACAGCATTTGTAATGCCTACTAACCACAACATAGTAAATGGAAAGCTCCATATTTCTAAAGATACAACCTGAGCATTTATTGGGTTATATAGAGCTTCAATTCTTACACCAAGCAAAAAAGCCACTATGGTAATGCCAATTTGGGCATATAATTTAGTACGTGCGCTAAGGTTTTTTATATCGTCAACTATACCTAGCAAAAACATTAACGAACCACCTGCAACAATGCCCCAAAAACCATGGGATACATCGATAAAGTCTGTAGTATTTATAAACCATAGGAGAGCTGCAATTGAAGATATCCAAATTGCAACTCCCCCTAGTCTTGGAATTGGTTTTGTATGAATTTTTCTATTGTTAGGTACATCAACCAGTCCCTTTTTAAAACATAGCTTTCTAACTAAAGGAACCAAAATTACTGCTAACACAAAAGTCAGGATAAAGCCCGCCATATGAGGTTGCATATAACTAATAATTGCGTATACCCTCCAAATACAACTACAAATTTTTTAAGTATTTTACACTTCAGTGTTTATTATTACATTAAACAATGTCAGGATACAATGGGTATTTTTTCGTTAATTCAAGTGACATTTGTTTTAGCTCTTGTAGTTTTGCTTTGTCATCAGGGTTTTTAGCGGTTTGTGCAATAATTTTCCCAACAATTTTCATATCTTCTGTATTAAAGCCCCTTGTAGTAATTGCGGGTGTGCCTATCCTTACACCGCTTGTAACAAAAGGACCTTTCGGATCATCTGGAACAGTATTTTTATTTGCTGTGATATTCACTTCTTCTAGCACATCACTAACTTTTTTTCCTGTTTGGTCCAGCTTTCTAAGATCTAATGTCATTAAGTGATTATCAGTGCCGTTGCTTACAACGTCAAGACCATTTTCAATTAATGCATCAGCTAAAGCCTTGGCATTATCAATAACTTTCTGACAATACTCCTTAAACTCAGGCTTTAATGCTTCACCAAACGCAACAGCTTTTGCTGCAATTACGTGCTCTAAAGGTCCGCCTTGAATACCGGGAAATACTGCTTTATCAATACCCAATGCGTGCTCTGCGTCACATAAAATCATACCGCCTCTTGGACCTCTTAATGTTTTATGAGTTGTAGTTGTCACAAAATGCGCACGCCCTACAGGTGAAGGATGAAGTCCCGTTGCCACAAGACCTGCAATATGTGCAATATCTGCAAGCAAGTATGCACCTACTTTATCAGCTATTTCTCTAAATCTTTTAAAGTCAATTATTCTAGGATAGTTACTAGCTCCACATATAATAAGTTTTGGTTTATGCTCAAGAGCCAATTTTTCGACATCATCATAATCAATATAGCCTTGATCATCAAGCTTGTAGCTTGCTACATCAAAATACAATCCACTAAAGTTGACAGCTGAACCGTGAGTCAAATGACCGCCGTTAGACAAATCCATTCCTAAAATTTTATCTCCGGCCTTTAAGGCATATAAAAATACTGCCATATTGGCCTGAGCACCACTATGAGGTTGCACATTAGCGTGGTCTGCACCGAACAGTTTTTTTGCCCTCTCCTGTGCTATTATTTCTATTTCATCTACAACTTCGCAGCCATTATAATAACGTTTATGTGGCTTACCTTCTGCGTACTTGTTGGTTAAAACTGTACCCATTGTTGCCATTGTAGCTTCTGATGTAAAATTTTCGCTTGCAATAAGCTCAATAGTGTTTTGTTGTCTTTCTAATTCTTTTAAAATCAAATCTGCTATTTCAGGATCTGTTTGCTTAATTGTATTTATTTCCATTGTTTTCCCTTAACCTTCTCCCTAACGTATACTACTCTTTTTATATTTAAATTTTTTCACAAAAATTATTTTACTAAAACCGTTTTTTTATTTTAAATAAAAATAATTTACTTGCTCTTAATATTTTATACTTTTAAAAATTATTTCTTTGTTTAAAATATAAAAAAGAAATAAATAAAATAAAAAAAATTGCTCTTATCTTTTAATATTGATAATATAGAAATGTATACAGTAAAAAGTATTCTTTAAAAAGGCATGACGAAGACAATAAAAATTGAAATATCTAATGATATCCTGGGGATGGAAGAAGCTTTTCAGACACTGGAAAATATGCAAGCCCAACAGATTGTAGCTAAAGAGCTGGGCAAGCGTATTGTAATTCAATACTATATTAATGAATTTGAAATTTTTCCTAATACTGAAGACTTTAACGTTCAGATTATATTTAAACAATTTTGTGACAAATATAAAATCACTACTGATGAACAGCTGGAGAGATATTTAAACTTTATAAATCAGTCAAAAGAACATTTTTTGCAGGGATTGATTTATAATGAACAGCTAAAACGCTTAAAAAATGTAGTAATAACAGATGAAATAGTTAGTGAACAATTTATAAAATACAAGCATACTCAAGAAACTGTATTATTTGGAATTATAAGGGCTAAAAATTTAAATCTGGCAAAAGAGTTGTATTACAGGATGAGAGATGATAAGTTAGATTTTAATTATCTGGCAAAAGAATATTCAATAGGCAATGAAAGCCAGCATTGGGGTATTATGGGCCCTATACATGTTTCTAAAATAAACCCTGAAATCAGGCAACACCTTGAACACTTGGAAGATGGCGAATTAAGCGAGCCTTTTACTACAGACGGTAAGGCTTATATGATTGTAAGGCTTATCAGGTGGTATAAAGTTCAACTAAATGATGCAATCAAGCTAAAGTTAAGAGAAAACCTATTTGAAGAGTGGCTATACAGGCAAATGAACTTATTAGGTTTCAACCTGGTAGAAGGCTAGGTAAATTACTACTAATACTAATATTTTTTTGTTACTATATTTGTTATAGTTATAAAGATCAATGGGGAAAAAAATAATAAGTATGAAAGAATATGTTTTAGGTATTGTTGAATATTTCGAAGGGTTGGGACCGTTTGGGCTGGGATTAATGGCATTTTTAGAGTCAAGCTTTTTTCCTATACCACCGGATTTATTATTAATAGCAATGAGCTTAAGCACTCCTCAAAAAGCACTTTTGTTTGCTTTAATCTGTACAATTTTTTCAGCTCTGGGTGGTGGATTTGGCTATATACTGGGCAAATTTGGCGGCAGGCCGATATTTAATAAAATCTTTAAAAATAAAGAACATTACTTGGAAAAAGTTGAAGGAATGTACAATAAATACGGAGTCTGGGCTGTATTAGGCGCTGCATTTACTCCTATACCTTATAAAGTTTTTACAATAGCAAGCGGTATATTTTCTATGAACTTTTTAGGCTTTATGATCGCAAGTGTTATTGGGCGTGGTGCCAGATTTTTTATTGTAAGTTCTGCGCTAATGATCTTTGGCCAGACAATAAAATCTTATCTTGAATTGATAATAATAAGTGTAACTATTTTACTAGGCGGTTTTTACTGGTTTGTCTATAAAAAAAGACATAAACTATATAACTCCTAATAACTCTAAAAAAAAATAATCTTTTTAATAAAAGAGAATCATCCCAAATGTAGCCTAAGGGTGATTCTTTTTTAACATGCTACCAAACTTTAGTAATAGGCCACATAGCAGTTTTAGCAGCCGATGGAGTCAATCCAAGTGCAGCCCCTGTCAATCCAGCTCCAGCAAACGGACTTGCTACTGTACCAAGCATAGACCCTCCGGTTATTGATGCTGCTATCCAACCAGCTCTTGCTACACTTTCCAAAAACTTGTCATAATTTTTCATATCTTGATTCCATTGGCACATTGCACCTATTAAGGAATCTTTATTTATTTTTTTATTTTCTGTATTAATTTTTTTATCAAATGATCTCAATATATATACTCCAGCTCCGGTGATTTGATTTTTGAGCACTCTTCTTTTATCTTTATCGCTAGCGTACGTCTTCTTTCCGTCTTTTCTATCCTTTAATTTTTTCAATTCTTCTAACTGCTTATCTAATAGCTCAGCACAATCTTTTAAGGCCTGATCACTTTCAAAACAATTTCTATTTTCTTTCATTTTAGCTTTCAAATAGTTAATATCATGGTCAAAATCTTCGGTTGAGCCATGGCGCATCGAATGAACACGAACTATAGCAGGAGTTTTTGACAGTTCAAATAAACCGCCATTCCTAAAGTTTGGGTTTCTAAATTTTGTATCCTCGCTAAATTCAAATTTACTATCAATTACGGGTGGCTCTACTATACCCAAAGCTTGCTTAAGTTTACTTATAGCCTCCATATTTTTAGAAGTCCTAAGCAAAGCCTCTCCAAGCCTTTCATCAATTTCATGCTGTTTTTTCTCAATTTCCACCATATTAACAGCTTTACTTTCATCAGTAGTTTTATTATAAGGGCTGGAGGTGCCTTTTGACCTACCTTTAAATGAAGAATATGCAATCGTTATAACCATAATTAAGCCCTAAGCCTTTCTCTTCTTTTTTATCTCTTCTTTAAATCTTTTTTTTTATTTTTTAAAATTATCAATTTTTAGTACTTAAACTATAATCAAATGTTAAAAATAAATAGTTAATCACATTTAATTATCTCTTTAACAAGCTTGCCTGCACCAATGACTGCATCTTCAACCTTTTCTGTCAAAACAATACCCAGACCTTTAGAGGCTGCCGAAACAGGATCTGATACACCTGCTTCCACTCCTAAAGCTGTACCTGCAAGAATACCACCGGCTAAGCCTATAGCCCTATACAAATATCCTGTAAGAAAGTCGTGTAGCTTTCTTTTTAGAGCCAAATCATAAATGACTTTATCCAATTCGTCAGAAGCTATTATGCCCGGAAGAACTTCATCACTATCATGACCTAACTTTTTATTTAAATATTTTAATCCTTTTGCAAGCTCTTCCTTAGGCTTCATATCACCTGGATTTTCTCTCATTTCACTTAAGTGTTGGTCAAATAAGCAACTAATTGCCAGAATATCATCTTTATCCTTAAAAGCTTGCGACTTACTATGCATTAACTTTTTTAGCATCCTGACTTCTTTTTCAAAGTTTGCATAAGGCGAATTGTTGTCTAATCTTACTTTACCCCTATTTCCCTTTTCTCCAGCTTTTATAGTTGCACTGCTAAAGAAGGCGGGCGAGTCATTATATTCCAACTTGGAAAAGTAATCACCTGCAACATTAAGAGGAAGTACATTCTTTGAAAAGTCAATTTTATTTTTTAAGTTTTCTTTTTGAAGATCTCTTAACTCTTTTACAATTTCTTGCTGTGTTTCTTTAATCAGTTTAAGAGACTCAATGAATTTTCTTTTATCTTCCTCTGAAAAATTTGCAACTGCTGAAGGGTTCTGTACTCTGACAGAGCTTTCTGCCGGCTCAATTTGCGAGTAAGCAGAAAGATTTTTTCTATCGCTTTTGTTTAAACCTGAGTTTGCAAGTTTTTCTCGATACCTATATTCACAGCGTACTCCTACGCTTTTGCCTTTTCCTCCAGCAAATTTAATCATTAACATAGTTCTGCAATGATCCTTTCTTTAATGGCTCTATTTCACACAAAATTCGTTTTTAGATTTAATTTGTAATCTAAAAACATTAATTGATAAAATATATAACTTAAATAAGATACTAAGTTTTAAAGTTCAGTCTAGAAGATTAAATAATAAATGGTATGAAAAAACAAGATTATTTGTTTAGCTTTGCAATAAAAATTTATACTTTATATAAAATAAAATTTATAAACAAAACCTCTCAAGGATAGGAAAACCCTCCTTTAGTAGATATACTTAAGAAGGATTCTTTCATTAATTTATTTAAAATTATTTTACATATATCCCCGTCTGGGAGAATTCAGAACCTTTACCATATGTGGTGTAGCTGCAAGCATTGCTCCTGTTACATAAAATCCTGCAGGAAAAGATGCTCCTCCTAAAGTAGCCGCTGCACCTGCGGTAATTGATGTACCTATATAACCTGCTTTTGCTAATGTAACATAGAAATCATCCCAAGCTTTCATTTTATGATCAGATTCTTTTGCTACTTTTTTTATTGACGAAAGACTTATTTTATGCTCTGCATTTTTGTTAACATGCGGGTCAAGTGCATTTAATATATATATCCCAACGCTAGCAATAACATTCTTGAACATTCTTTTATCTTTATCGTTATTTTGTTTTTGTGCGTTCTCTAGTTCATTTACCAGATCTTTTAAATATTTAGAAGATTCTTTTTTTTGCTCATCACTTTCAAAATAGATACTATTTTCTGGGTCTTTTAGTATATGATCTGTCAGACGATATATATCATTTTTGAAGTTTTCAGTAGCGCCGTGACGCTTCTCATGGGTATGAATAAAACCTGGAAATCTTGAATATTCTAAATGCCCACCTAGTTGAAAAATTAAACTCTTAAACTTATTCTCTGGCTTGTATGTTTCTTGTTCAGAGGTAGCTTCTTTTTCTTTTATTCCAAAGTTTTCTTTGATTTCTTTTAAACATTCCCCGATTTTATAACTTTCCAGCACAAGTTTACCGACTGTAGCATCAATTTCTTTCTGCTTTTCTAAAATTTCTTCTGGAGTGTTCCTATTTTCCACTTCTTCTGTATCTGATCCTCCTCGAAAAGCTGGTGACTTATGAACAAATTTAGGAGCATAATTGGTCAATAACATAGTTCTACCATAATCCTTTCTTTTTTATTATTATTCATTAATTTTAAATTTATTATTAAACAACATTATACTTTAGTGAATACCTATAGTCTAAAAAAATAGTTTTTAAAGTGTCTTATCTCTAACCTTTTCTATAAATTTAGAATATCTTCCTGCTTCTATTCCAGGCCCCTTAAGGAATGCAGAGCCCAGTTCATTTGCCGTATTGGTAGGACCGAATAAACCAAGGGCACCTCCAGCAGCAATACCTGTACCCAAATAGCATGCATCGGCTAAATATGCTATAAGCTTATCAGTACGTTCCAAATTCTTATCTGCAATTCCCATTGCTTCTTTTAAAGCTTTTGAAGTTACAGGCTCGGCACTTTCGTATGTTTCATCAGAATCATTACCTAATTTTTGATTAATATACTTTAAACCAGCTATAAGCTGATGTTTCAACGCTCTTTTTTCTTTCTTATCATTATTATCTTTTGCTATTTTTAATGCCCCAAGTTTTTGAGTTAGGCAGTCATTACATTCCTGAACCTCCTCATTATTTGCAAATTTATCATGCATTTTCCACATATTAGGTATTGTTTTTTTCACAATCTCCTCTGTGAGTGCTTCAGTACTGCGGTGGTTGCTAAAAGGGGATTTCATACAGGAAAAAATACCTGATGGTTGGGTTTTATCAGCTTCTTTGGTATCTAGAGTTGTACTAAGTAAAGATCCTTCAGAAGAATGGTAACCCACTTTACTAAAGTCCATGCTTGGAGTAATAGGAAGCCATAAATCAGCTTCACAAGTTTTTAGATCTATAATCTCACTTTTTACCTTCTCAATATTAGCCATTAATCCATAGTATTTTTTTTCAGCTGTATCAAGTTTTCCAAGCAACATTTTTGTTTCTTTATCTTCAGACTCTCGCTTCGAACCTTCTCCATCTTTATCTTTTTTAGGACCGGCTGTTAAGCCGGCAAAATTAACCTTTGACATAGTCCGACCATTAATTAACATAGTTCTACCAGGTTCCTTTCTTTTGAACTTTGAGACTACTTTCAATTCTTAAAAGTATCTGAAAGTATTGTTTATAAAATATACAATTTAAAATATCTTAACCATTTTAATTAAATTATAAAAATCAAACTAATATGTAAAAAAATTTAAAATTTATTTTCTTACAGTTCTTTTTAGTTTTTCAGTTACATTTTCATTGATTTGTGTTTGCCCCTTTACTTCATATGTTCCAGCTGTTCTATGAGGAACTGGTGCCTTACTTCCTTCATATGTTCCAGCTATTCTATGAGGAACTTTTGTTTCATCAGTTTTAGAAGGAGCTTTAACGATTTCTGCCCCTCTGAAATTAATACTTAACATAGTTCTATCTTATTCCTTTCGTATTTACATTATAATTTTTTCAGGTTGTAATTACTTCCTGAAATAACGCCTATAAAATATATAATTTTAATATAAACAAAATTTTAAATATCTTAGCATAAGTTATTAAATAACAAACCAAATATGAATACAATAATATCCATAATATTTTGTAACAAAAAGTTATAAATCATTTTAAATACTATTCAAAATAGAAATAGTTTATGTTGTAATAATTTCGCACTGCTAGCTTAAGAGCATCTAAACTTATTTTTTCATTTGGCTTCGCTTTAGAATCTCCAGAGAATTTTAAAGCGCCAGAAAGCTCATTCAAAAATATTTACCGATATTTTAAATAAAATATATAGACACTATATTAATTTTATGTTTAAAACTTTAGTTAGAAAAACTTTTAAACTTTTTTTAACGTAGAAGCCAAATAAAATCTTTAATTTTAAATATGTTAATGTTTTAATTTTAGTATTGAATAAACTAAACAAATGATGCAATAAAAAGAATAACTCTAGTAAGATTAATACTGAAATTTAATTTTGAGCCAGAATAAAAATTATGATTTATCTTTGTGTGAGATAACATGTACTGAAACCAATTTTAAAGTTAGTTATATTTAATTAAAACGAGAAAAGCAGTATGCAGGAATCAAAAACTCACGAAGTTACAGTTGATATTGTTATTTTTACAATCCGCCGAAAAAAATTGGAAGTATTGTTAGTCCAAAGGGGACATGAACCTTTTAAAGAAAAATGGGCCATACCAGGTGGATTTATTAGATTAACAGAAGATCTTGAGGATGCGGCAAAACGAGTTTTGTACGAAAGAACAAGAGTTGAAAATCTTTATTTAGAACAATTTCATACATTCGGGGAACCTGGTCGTTACCCAAATGCAAGGGTCATAACAGTCAGCTACTTTGCACTAATCCGCTCAGATGATTTAATGCTAGAGGCTGACCAAGAATTAGATATTAGAAATGTTAATTGGCATTCTGTTTATAACCTACCGCCATTGGCATTTGACCACGAAAACATCATC
>JANQLL010000036.1 GCA_028280605.1 Candidatus Gastranaerophilales bacterium | reverse complement strand
AAAGAAGAATTAAATAAAAAGAAACCTTATTATTAGTGGGTTTTGATGTAAAAATTTAAAATATTAAATGCAATGATAGACTTTTGCTTGGCAAAGGGGTGTTTATCATTGCTTTTTTTTAAATTTAATATTTTTGTGATTTTTTACGATAATATATTTATACTGGTTCTCAATCAAACTTCAGATTACTCTTTTCAGAGAATAGTTTATTTTATAAGATTTTATACAATTGAAGAATCTGAAAAGTATTTTTGAGTCCGCATATAAGGCCTTAGACAAATAATAGGAGTACTAACTTTATGAACTTGCCAAATAAACGAGCAGCAGAACTTTTAGGCAAAGACAAATTTAAATCAGAAAAAGCAGCTAATAAAATTATCAACGACACAGATTTAGATGCCTGGAAATGTATTATTGATAACGCTGAGTTTATCTTTAGCTATATTAAAGAAAAAGCCGGTAGAAAGCTCGCTTTTGCTATAAACAAAGATAATTATAATAATGTTTTTGAATTTTTTAAGTACTACGCGGAAGAGCTGGATTATTTTCTGGTTGAGCCGCTTACAAAAGTTGATATAGACCAAGTAAAGCCCAAAATGCTCGAATTATTAAAAGCAGGTTCTGTTGAAGAAAAAGCCTATGCTGTTAAATACCTTGGCCTGATAAACGACACAGAAAGTGCAACATTAATCTTTGAACAATATAAAGAAGATTTTGAACCTTTAAAATCAAATGTGGCAGAAGCCTTATCCGCTTTAGAAGATAAAGATTCTTACTCTCATTTTATAGAGCAGCTTAAATCAGAAGATGATTGGGAAAAAGTTGACGCAGCACAATTTTTATCAGTATATGGCAATGTTGATGCAGTTAAGCCTATGCTGGAATCAATGTCAAATAGTGGCGGTATGGCAGAAAATATTGCAGGAGAGATATGCTCCCTGGTTAGCCTCTCGGAATTATTTGCAAGTGAAGATAAACAAAGTCAGGAACTATCATTAGAAGCTTTTGATAATATTCTCTCTGGCATCCCGGAGGTTTGGGATGTAAGCGCATTGCTGGGCTTTAAAGTCTACGACTGTGTTAACAAAATCATAGAGCTAAGCCAGGATGATATAAGTTTTGAAGGGCAATACGCTTTGCTGTTATTAAAAATGAAAAGCAAAGCAGACTTGTTTGTTGAGAATTCTCAATACACATTTGACGCTGATAAAGATGCATTAAAAGAGCTTGAAGAAATTCATAACCTGCTAAATAGCTTGGGAGAAGATTTTTGGAAAATGCAATCCGAAAATTTATGCGAAGAACTGTCCGCAGAATCTTTAAAAAGAAAAAAATCAGCAATTGCCCTCATCGCAGAACTACAACAAAACACCGCAACAGAGCATTTGTTGCCAATGCTGGAAAAAGAAACCAATGAAATTCTTTTATGCGAGATCATCTCAGCACTTGATAAACTAGGGCAAGCTTCTAAAATTGAAAATATAGATGAATTGCTCGCTAAAATAAAAGATCCAAACCTGCTTGCAATCTCAAAAAGTAGCCTATCTCTTACTTAGAAATAAAATCGTATATTATAAATTTAAGAATTAAAGAATAGACAGCCTCCTTTTAAATAAGTTGGCTGTTTATTTCATTAAGTATCGATATAGTTTATATAATAAATAGATTTGTCACTTGCAAATATTATATTGTTTACAATATAATATCTAAGGTTTTTAACAAAATTTTAATATATTCATCTAGTTAATTCATATTTACTCAAATACAAAAAACAAAGGGGATAGAAGGAATAATGAAGAAGATTTTGATATTAAATGCCAACCCCGACGAAAAAAGCTTGTGCAATGCTCTTGCCAACAAATATTTAGAAGGGGCTAAACAGTCAGACTATGATATTAAAATAATCAACCTAAGAGAGCTTAACTTTGATCTTATACTTCATCATGGTTATAACCAGGCACAAGAACTGGAAGATGATCTAAAAGAGCAGCAAGAGCTAATAAAATGGTGCGAACATCTTGTCATAGTAACGCCTTTATGGTGGGGCAGCGTACCTGCATTATTAAAAGGCTACTTTGATAGAGTATTATTGCCGGGGTATGCCTTTAAGTTTAAACCAAACGGCAAAGGCTGGGACAAACTCTTAAAGGGAAGATCCTCTACGGTTATTTATACACAGGGTGCACCGTTTTGGTTTTCGTTTTTATTTACGTGTGATTCTTTTTGGACAGTGCTTAATAAGTCTGTGCTAGATTTTTGCGGGTTTAAGCCGGTTAGTAGATTTGTTGTATCTAATTTAGCAAACGCTAGTGAGAAAAAAAGAAAGGACTGGCTTGAAAAAGCTTTCTTTTTAGGGTTAAAAGGGTATTAACCTCAATTTAAAAACCTATTCATCCTTTAACTTATCAACATAATCGATGTATTGGCTAATATTAAATTTTAGCTTCATTCGGTCATGGCTCATATATCGAACTTTACCTGTCACAGGCCTATCAGCCCAGGCTCTATCGTGTACGGCACCAATACTCCATGCAACTCCAACATAGCCGTTAGGGTCACGCCCGTCCAGTTCATATTTGTTGTTTAGATAATTAGCCCATTCTAGAGCTAACTCCGGCGATGGTGACCATTCTAGTATTTTTTTTGCCCAATACATCCTTAAGTAGCCGTGCATCTTGTTTTTTCTAACCATTTCCAGCTGTGCAGCATTCCATAAGCCATCATGTGTTTTCGCAGCTTCAAATTCTTTCAGTGTGTAGATATATTGCCTAAAATCTTCCTTATGTTTTATCAAACTATCTTTTGCCCAAGCAGGTAAGCCCTCAAAGTTATCATAATTAGTATTATAGTAACAAAAGTTATCAGCCAGCTCCCTTCTAACAATTAACTGCTCAAGAAAGGCCTCTTTTGAACTGTGCTCAGATTGTGAGACTTCTAAAGCCACTCTTTGCGCAGATATTTGACCAAAATGCAAATAAGGGGATAAGTTTGATGCTCCATCAAAGTTTGGGTTGTTTCTTAATTCATCATAGTTTTCCAGTTTATGTTCAATAAATTGGTTTAAAGTTTTTTTTGCTTCTTTAGAGCCTGATTTTAGCCATTTTATTTTATCTTTTTTAGATATCTCTAGAAAATTAATAATTTCATCCCATTTATTAACAACAAAATCAGCTTCTTCATTACAATAATGATTATCTAGCTCAGGTATTGAAGTTAAAAACTCTGGTAATAGCTTATTAATCTTTGGTCTTATTGTATAAGCGGCATATTCTTGTTTTTGTGATGTTACCCAACAAGGTACTATATTATGCGCATCTACCTGGTGAATATTTATATCAATCTTGTTTGTTATATCTCTTAACCATTGTTGAGATATTTTTAGAGGATTAAAATCTGTAATTAGTATGCTGGTTTTATTTTTATTGATTATTTCAGGTATATTTTCTACAGGATCACCGGTTAGCAGAATAAAAGGTATATTTTTCTTTTTTAAATCTTTTTCAACTTCTTTTAATCCGTCCAGCATAAAATTATAATGTCTTGAATCAGCATCAAGATAGCTTTTAACAATATTAAAAAAAACATATAACTTACACTTATAGGTTAAGGCAATATCCTGAGCGTAGAGTAGAGCCCAGTTATCTTCAATTCTTTGATCTCTGCTCATCCAATAGCAAACAGAGTTTTTTATACTTTGGGTTTGTTTTAAAAATTGAACTCTTTTTAAGTCCATTTATTTTATACCAATTCATTCATCATTACTTAATTTATTATAAAATTTTTATTTTTTTAATAATCTTTTTACTAGTATATTTTGCTGTTTTCTTTAGCTAGTAGTACTATATCGAGTTTTTATATTTTTAAATAAACTTAAATAAACTCTACAATAATAATTTAAAAGTATAAGTAATTGAATAAGTTTGTCTTAGAATAAGTTGTATGGATTATATTCAGGGATTTATTTGAGATGTTAAAGATTTTATTATTTTTATTATTATTTTTTATAAAAGCACCAAATGTTTTAGCAAAAGGTATAGATGAAAAAATAGATGCAGTATTCGCACCTTTTACTGACATAATTTCAGATATTATATTTTATCCCATACCTATTTTTGATGCCCAAGTGCCGGTTAGTGTTCTTTGGTTGTTAGTAGGAGCTATTATATTTACAATTCAAACCAGATTTATAGGGATTTGGGGGTTTAAACACGGTTTAGAGTTGTTATTTAAAAAAAACACTAAAGAAAAAAATGCTAATGGTGAAATTTCATCATATCAAGCATTATTAACAGCTTTATCAGGAACTGTAGGTCTCGGAAATATTGCAGGTGTTGCAATTGCAATTACCATTGGCGGGCCTGGCGCTGCATTTTGGATGTGGGTTGGTGCAATAATCGGCATGGCTGTTAAATTTGTTGAGTGTACACTTGGTGTAAAATACCGCAAAGTAAATCCTGACGGTACTATATCCGGTGGTCCTATGTATTATATTTCTCGTGGCTTTACAAAGAAAAAAATGAGAAAGCTCGGGGTTATACTAGCCGGAGTTTTTGCTGTTGGCTGCCTGGGAGAAGCCTTAAGCTGTGGCGGCATGTTTCAGGTTAAACAGTTAGTTTCTCAGCTTGTGGAAATAACCGGGGCTGAGCAAAGCTTTTTTAATAACAATAGATGGATACCGGGATTAGTAATAGCAATTTTAGCTGCTTTTCCTATATTAGGAGGAGTAAAAAAACTGGCTAAAACTACATCCGTGCTAGTGCCTTTTATGGGTGTTTTTTATTTTTTGCTGGCAATGGCAGTTATAATTCCTAACTATGATAAAGTTCCCGGTGTTTTTGCCTTGATTTTTGAAAATGCATTTAATCCTCATGCTATTGAAGGAGGCGTTATTGGTGTAATAATTATAGGTCTTAGAAGGGCTGTTGCCTCCAATGAAGCCGGTGTTGGCTCTGCTTCGATTGCTTATTCAAATGTTCAGACCAGAGAGCCTATATCTCAGGGCTTTATTTCTATGCTTGGCCCTTTTATTGATACAATAATATTCTGTTCATTAACAGCTTTTGTAATTATTATTACTGGTATGCACTCAACTGTTTCTTCAATCAGTGGAGTTGAATTATCTACAAGAGCATTTCAATCTGTAATACCTTATTCTTCATATCTTTTATCAGTTGTGATATTGCTGTTTTCTTTTTCTACTTTAATTGCTTGGGCTTATTACGGTCAAAAGTCCTGGAATTTTCTATTTGGAAATAAATTAGCAGTAACAGCAATTTATCAAGTCATCTTTTTTTCTTGTATAATGATAGGTTCTTCTATGAACCTTAGAAGTATAATCGATTTTTCAGATGCAATGATGTTTCTTATGGCTGTACCTAATATAATTACCTTATATGTCTTATTCCCGGATATAAAAAAAGATTTAAATACATATTGGGCAAAGCATAAAAGCAAAGCAAAACCTGAATTGGTTATTGATCATAACATTGAAGATATTCAAGAGCCAATAAAATAGTTTGAATTCACTTTTAACCAAGAAAGCCCACAAATGCCCACTCCTGTTAAACATCAAAGTTTTACTTCATTAACTCTTCCAAGAAGGGCAGAACAAGCTATATCTTCTTTTAGTAACCTGAGCGGCTGGCAGTATAGACTAGTCAGCGGCAGCGTGGCTGTAGCTATTCAGTATAAGATTGAATCATCTAATAAAAATGTTGATGAGTCTACGCGCAAAACTTCTACTGCCAGGACTGTTTTAAGGCTTGCTTTAGGTACTGTTTCAGGTATTATAACCAGGTTTGTTGCAGAAAAGCTTGGTGTAAAATTTATTAATAATTATATAAAGGAGCAAGAATTATACAAAGGAAGTAGCTCAGAAGTTGATAAATGGTTAAAAACAAACATAAAAGATGCTTCACACTATAAAAATGGGTATACCCTTTCCAAGGCTGGAGATTTGTTTAAAAAAGAACAAATAAAAAAATCAGCAAATTATTCAATTAAAAAATATGATCTAAAAAAATTAAAACCTAATAAAAAAATGCTAGATAGCACTTTGATAGAAAACATTGACTTTATAAAAAAACTGCCCAAATCTTTTGGTAATGCACTCGCACTAATTGCAGCCATAGTAACAACAATATCTATAGAGCCTTTTTTAACTGATAAGCTTTTAAATTATGTTATGAAAAAAATAAAAGGAGGCAAAAAAGATGAATCTTCTAAGTAATTCACTTTTAAAAACCTCTGTATCATATATGAAAGATCCTGCACGATTTAACAGGATTGCTTATACTATGGCATGGGGGGCATCTTCAACAGGTCAGGTTGTTAGTATTGCCAAAAACAAAAAAATCCCCGAAAAAGAAAAACGTTTTTTAATACCACAAGAAATTGCTAATGGAATTCTTAATGTTTCTTTTTTCTGGACAATAGCATTATTATCCGAAAAATTCGGTAAGTTTATTACAGAAGGAAAGAATCCTATTGTAAAGGTAAAGGGCTTTGAGCCGGGTTGTCAGAGACAAAAGATTTTAGTTGCCGGCATGTCTGCGATTACCGGTATAATAGGCGGGATTTTGGCAAGTGACATAATAGCCCCAGTTATTAGGAATAAAATTGCTGCTAATATCCAAAAAAGATCAATTGATAAAGAAAAGCAAAGAAATCAGGCAAAAGAACCAATGCAACCAAAATTTCAGCCTAATGCAAGTTTTTATCAGTTTTTAAATCATAAAACCCTGCCGAAATAATATTAAACTTCTTTTTATTTACAAATAAAATAAAATCATCATACTCATAAAAGTCATATTTTTTACTTACCTGCTCATACTTGTAGTTTTTATTATATTTTTTTAAGAAAATTCTTATATCAAGGTTTATAGGATAAAACGCCACCCAGTTTAAGACATTATCCTTAAAGCCCAGCTCTATTTTTTTTAAATAGCTCCTGTTCAAAGTTTCATAGTCTTTTAAATTATAAATTTTTAACTTTGCTTTTGTATTTTCTTTAACTAAGCTTAAATTATGGAAATTGTCAGATATCGCTTTTTGACTTGTTTTGCCCGGCTGCAATTTTTTTAAGTCATTGTTTAATATATTTTTCCATAGTTCAACATGATTATCTATAATCACTGCTTTTTCTTGAGCTGTAGGAATTTCGAAAAAGTTTATATTCTCTACATATTCATGATTTTTATCTACACATAAATTAAAAAATCTATAGCTATAATAATCAAAGTAATTACTATGAACAGTATTAATGCCTTCAGGTTCTCCATACAGTGCAACAAAATCTGCTAGAGCTGGCTTGATTCTAAAAGTAAATTCAAGCCAGTCCAGCTTTTTATGGGCAAAACCTGCTCTAACCATTTTGTATGTATTACTTTTAAGAGGTTTTATCTTAATAAAAGATTCTTCTTCATCGACTTGAGTTATTTTTTTTACCTTACATTTTTGAGAAAACTCTCTTGTACTAGTTTCTCCAAATTTAAAATTTTTAAGGCTATACTCCATCAAGTTTTTCCAGTCAGGCAGTTTGTCCGCAAACTTGTGAGCAGTATTAAAAGTAATTAATAACAATAATATTGGTAAAAGTAATATTTTTTTATACTTCCTAAATCTATCCTCAAAAAACATAAAAAGTCCTTTTTATTGTTGGTTTAATAAAATATTAATTTCTTTCATAAAAACTTCTAATAAATCTTCTTCAGGGACTTTTGCTATTATTTCACCTTTTTTAAAAATGTACCCTTCATTAATTCCTCCTGCAATACCTATATCTGCTGTTTTTGCTTCGCCCGGACCGTTTACGGGACAACCCATTACTGCTACGGTTATAGGTGTAGAGATGTTTTTTAAGCTATCCTCTACTTTTTGGGCTAAATTGATAAGATCAATTTGGCATCTGCCGCAGGTAGGGCAGCTTATGAAGTTGATTCCCCTTTGCCTTAAGTTTAAAGCTTTTAATATTTCCCAGCCTGCTTTTACCTCTTCAACAGGATTATCAGTTAAAGATATTCTTATTGTATCTCCTATTCCCTGCAGAAGAAGAGAGCCTATACCTATTGATGACTTTATCAAACCTGTTTTTAAGGTTCCTGCTTCTGTAACGCCTAAGTGCAAAGGATAATCAACAATATTAGATATTTGTTGATATGCATTAATCATTGTCAATGTATCACTGGACTTTAAAGAAAGTTTTATTAAATTAAAATCCAGGTCTTCAAATATTTTTACTTGCCTTAAGGCACTTTCTACAAGACTGTCAGCCAGGTCTTCTTTTCTATGAGAAAGATCTTTTTCCAGTGAGCCTGAGTTAATACCTATTCTTATTGGTATATCTTCTTTTTTGGCAAGCTTTACAACTTTTTTAATGTTATCTATATTAGAAATATTACCGGGATTTAGCCTTAAGCCATCAACATCATTTTGTATAGCCTGTATAGCCAGCCTGTAATCGAAGTGAATATCAGCTACTATTGGAACAACAACATTACTTTTTATTTTTTTTATAGCTTCAGCTGCTTCACTATCAGGCACTGCAAGCCTGACAATTTCACATCCGGCATCTTCAAGCTGTTTTACTTGTTTTATGGTGGCTGTGGTGTCTCTTGTGTCAGTATTGCACATTGACTGTACTGAAACAGTAGCATTTCCTCCTATTTCAACAGTACCTATTCTAATTTTTTTTGTTTTTTTTCTTTTTATCATAATAATTTAAAAATTTTTAATAAAAATATTATTATTTGCCGGTAGATCCGAATCCACCTTCTGCTCTTTTTGTTTCGGAAAGTTCATTTACTTCAATTATATCAACTTTTTGAACAGGAGATACAATCATTTGTGCGATTCTGTCTCCATTGTTAATAATATATGTTTCATTAGATAAGTTAATCATCGGAACGCATAATTCACCCCTATAATCCTCATCAACAGTTCCTATACAGTTGACCATTGTCATACCGTGCTTAACAGATAAACCTGATCTTGGACGTACTTGAGCTTCGTAACCTTTAGGCAGTTCAATTGCAATTCCTGTCGGCACTAATTTTCTTTCAAAAGGCTTAAATTCCATTGGAGCGTCTAAGGCTGCGCTTAAATCAAGCCCTGCAGAACCGTTTGTTGCATAAGACGGTGTCGTTGCATTGTTATTTAATTTACGAATATTTAACTGTAGCTTTTCTTGCACTGTACAACTCATTTATAATATATCCTCCAGTATTTTTGTATTTGCATCTTCAGGGGCTAGTATGGTTATACCATAATATTTTTTATCAAACATATAACTGCAAAGCTGATTAATATCTTGAACAGTTATTTTATCTATGGATTGGCAAAGTTCGTCGATTGTAAAGTTTTTTTCTAAATACAACTGGGCACGCCCGTTTTTGCTTGCCCTATATTTTGTCGATTCTAATCCTATTAAAATATTTCCTCTTAGCTGCATTTTAGCATTTATAAGCTCTTCTTGGCTTATCCCCCTTGATTTAAACTCATCAAGAATATTAATAATTAAATCTATAACTTGCTTTGCATTATTATGATCGCATGCTGAAAATATACCAAATAAACCCGTATCTTGATGAAGAGATTCAAAGGTTTCTATTGAGTAAGCAAGGCCCCTTTTTTCTCTTATTTCTTGAAATAATACTGATGACATACCATCACCAAGGCATATGTCTATAATAGCTAGAGCATAGCGTCTTTCATCAACTAAAGGTATAGCCTTTGTTGCAAGACCGATATGAGTTTGTTCTATGTCTTTTTTATAAATTTTAATTCCAGGATGAATTTCAATTTGTTTAGTTGATTCTTTTAGGCTTTTGGATTTCCAGTTTTGAGTATACTCTTTTATTTTACCAATTATTTGCTCTTCATTATAATTGCCGCATATAGAAATTACTATATTATCAGGGGTATAGTGTGAATTCATAAAGTTTAGCATATCTTGCTTTGATAATTTAGAAACTGTCTGGCTGTCTCCGGTGATAAATGCTCCAAGAGGATGATTTTTCCAATAGTTATTAAGTAACAAATCTTGCACAAGCTCTTCAGGGCAATCTTCGTACATTTTGATTTCTTCTAATATTACTTTTCTTTCTACTTCTATGTCATTATCATCAAAATTTGAATATAAAATCATATCAAGCAAGATTTCAAGAGCGTTAGCGCTTTCTTCTGTTAATACTTTTGCGTAGAAACAAGTAGCTTCTTTTTCGGTAAATGCGTTTAAGCTACCGCCTTTATATTCAATAGCAAAGGCTATATCTTTTGCATTGCGAGTTTTAGTTCCTTTAAAGAGCATATGCTCAATAAAATGACATATTCCTACTTGAGATTTATTTTCAAGATGAGGTCCGGCTTTAACCCATATCATTATTGTTGCAGAATGAACATCAGACAAGTACTCGTGGACAATTGTTATGCCATTATTTAACTTTTCTTTTTTTATCATTTTATATATATTTATTCCTTAATAGCCAAAAATACATTTAATTTTAGGAAAAAATAATAAAAATCCTATCATCACAGAAATTATAGCACACAAAAGCACTGCCCCGGCGGAAATATCTTTTGACATCTTGGCAAGAATAGAATATTTATTGCCGAAGTACGCATCAACAACAAACTCAATAACAGTATTAGTAAGCTCTGCAAATAAGACAAGACCTATAATCAATAATAGTATACACATTTCAATGCTGGAAAAATTAAGTATAGTAGCCGAAATTAATGCCGATAAAGCCATTGCAATATCAATTTGAAAGTTTCTTTGAGATTTAACAGCTATAGCAATGCCACGTATTGCAAATCTTAAACTTGTTAATGCCGAAGATGATTTGTATTTTGACATTTTTATTGTTCACTCCCACTCATACAATAAGAAATCATTTTTTCTTGAATATTTAACATTTCATTTAAAGACTCGTCATCTATATGGTTCAAGCCAAATAAATGTAACAAACCGTGACTTAACAAGAAGTATAATTCCTCCTCAAAAGTTTTGTTGTGTTCCTTAGCCTGTTTATCTGTTGTGTCTATAGAAATAATTATATCACCAAGTGGAATTATGTTTATATTTATTTTATGCGGGCTATCTGCATATAATGCAAAAGAAAGAACGTCTGTAGGATTGTCCTTATCTCTGTATTGCAGATTTAATTCTTGAATTTCCTTATCATCAGTTAAAAGAACATCAATGATTAAATTAAGATTATCCGAATTAATGTCTTTAAATACTGTTTTCTCTAAAATTTCATTATTAGATGTCAAATATTCAAGCATCTTCAAAAAATTATTTTCTAAAGATTCAATATTGATATCATGCTTGGTCTGTTTATTTGTTATAGTTAATTCAAAATTAGGCATCATCTTTATCACTTATATTTTTTTGTATTAAATTATTTGGTATTTGAATAGTTGAATTCTCATTTTTCTTACCAAGAGCTTCAAGCATATTTTCATGATACTTAATTCTATGATGTTGCATACCTCTTAGTATTCTATTAAATGTAAGAGCTATTATTTTTAAATCTTTTTGGGTTAAATTACTTTCTGAAAGCTGGTTATCCATTAATCTTTCTTTAATTATTTTGTCAATGACTTCTTCAGTTGCTTCAGGTGTAGGATTTTTAATAGATCTTACTGCTGATTCTGCAGCATCTGCAAGCATTAAAATAGCGGCTTCTTTTGATGAAGGCTTAGGTCCTGTGTATCTAAATTGTTCTTTTGAAATATTCTCAGGCCCTTCTTCTTTTAAAGCCTGTTGATAGAAGTAAGTAGCTATGCCGTTGCCATGGTGTTGAGAAATAAATTGATGCACAATGGCAGGTAGTTTATATTCTTTTGCGATTTCAACACCATCTTTGGGGTGAGTAGTTATGACCATTTTACTTAATCTTGGGTTAAGCTTGTCATGAGGGTTCTCTATACCAAAATATGATTGATTTTCTACAAAAAATAAAGGTCTTTTAAGTTTTCCAATATCGTGATAAAAAGCACCAACACGCGCAAGTATAGGATTTGCGTTTATTGCCTCTGCTGCAGCCTCTGCCAGATTGCTTACCATTAAGCTATGATGATATGTTCCCGGTGCTTCAAATTGTAACCTTTTGAGCAAAGCCTGGTTATGATCTGCTAACTCAGCCAAGCCGTATGGTGTAATTATTTTAAACGTGCTTTCAATTAACGGTAGTGTGCCTAAAGCTATCATTCCGCATATTAATCCGTTTGTAAAGCTTGAAGCTACATCTGCAGTCATTAATGAAATATTTATCGGATCAATACTATTTTGAAGTAGTAATAAACTAAGTATTGTTAATGATTGAATTAAACCTATGTCAAGACCGGCTTTAACAAGATCTATCCTTCTGTAATAGTTGATCATATCAGCCATAAATGTTGCTATCATTCCGCCAATTAAAAAGACGGCAATAGCTTTAATGTCATATTGCAATGACATGCTTAATATAATTACAATCGCAGTAGTGTAGACCAGCGATATTCTTGAATTTGTGAAAATAGCAATAAGAATTGATATTGCCGGAATCGGTATGATATAAACAGGTACATTTAAAGGTAAAAATACAGCAAATATCGTGATTGAAATTGCTAATAAAGACATAAGCCAGTAATAAGAGAAGGAAGAAAACTTATTTTCAAAGTTTTTCACATAATAAAACATTATGTACATGCATAGTCCCACAAGAGAGCAAATACCCATAATTCCGATAAGATCAATTTGTGAGACATTGAAACCCATTTTCTTTAAAGCTTCAAACTGGATTTTAGTTACAGCTTCTCCTTCTTTAACTATTTTAGAGCCTTTTGTAAAAGTTATAGTAATAGGCTTTACAGCCTTCATTAGGTTTTTTCTTGCCAGTTCTGTTGTGTTTTCATCAACAATTCTGTTTGGTTGAAGAACTTTTTTTACTAAAAAGTTTATTGATAATTTTTGAGTTTCTGAAAGGTAATTTTTTATATTTTTATTGATAATTTCATTACTTTTTCTTAACAACTGTTCTTCTGATAAGCCGTCGTTTAATACTTTATTTAATGTTTGAGCAGATTCTACTTCAATTTTTTCAAAGCTTTTTTTAGAGCATTTAAGCAAATAGTAGACTATTGATGCGTCTATTGATTGTTTTTCTTTTGAAATATCCAGTATTTCGTTAATTTTTTCTTTTTTTTCTGCAAAAGTATTTTTTGAATTTCTTATATTTTTTATTGAATTTAAAGTATCTTCCAGGTTATTTCTTATACTTTTGTTAACCGAAAGATAATCTTGTATAGGAATTAATATGGGTACAGCTTTTTGAGCTATTTCGTATTTTTGTTGTTCTGTTTTGTTTTTATCAATAATTGTTATTGTTTTTGGTGCAATTATGTCCCTGTTGGCTTTTCCGTTTTCAACAAGGTCATTAAATAAATAATATCTGCTTGATAATAAAGAAGTTAATAAAATTAAAGTTATTAAAAACACCAAGCTTCCAGTGATCTTGGGTTGTGTTAAAAATTCAAAAGCTTTTTTTATTAATTTTCCAGACAAATTTTTAATCCTATATTATTATAACTGATCATTAATTAAATTTTAGATTGCTCTTTTCAGAATTTAGCCTATTTTATTTAGTTTTAGCACGATTGAATAATCTGAAAAGTATTTTTGTGTTTCTATATCTTTTTATTTTCTCATATTTTTATATAATATTTTTAAAAAAATTTCTATACCAATATAGAAAAAATATAATAAAAATAAGAAAATAAAAAGGGCTAAAATGCGCTAAATTAAAATAATAAACTAATGTTAAATATTGTATTTTTTTTTTATTAATGTTAATATGTTTTTGTCTCGAAAGAGAGTGGGCTTTACTTACCCACTCTTTTGTTAGTTAAGGTGACAATTACGGTATGACCAGAAAAGATAACGTCAATAGAAGAGAAATATTAGATAAAACAATGCCTGTAATTGAAAATTTTGTTCAGCAAGCAGGGTTGGTTTTGGTTGAGGTTGATTTTGTAAAAGAATCAGGTCATTGGTTTTTAAAAATTTTTATCTATTCACCAGAAAGACCAATTACTCACAATGATTGTGAGAATTTAACAAATAATCTGGATGGTTATTTAGATGAGCTTATTGATATACCGTATTATCTTGAAGTAAGTAGCCTTGGTGCTGATAGAAAGTTGAAAACAGCACGAGAGTATGATATTTTTCGAGGTAAAAAGGTTGAAATAAAGCTTAAAAAAGAATTAGAAAACGGCATGAAAATTTTTGTTGCAAGATTACTTGATTATTCAGATGAATCAGGTCTGGAGGTTCAAGTATTGAGCGATAATAATAATGATATTTTAGTTTTGAATAAAAATATTATATCTTCTGTTAAATTAAAACCGGAATTTAACTTTTAGAATAAATTAGGAGATTAAACGTGATTAAAATAGGAGCAGCTATTTCAGAAGCAGCAGAGCAATTGGAAAAAGAAAAGGGTATTCCTAAAGACGTATTTATCAGATCGTTAAGTGATGCAATGGTAACAGCTTATAAGAAACATATTAGAAGTCATGATGTATCTAATGTGGAAGCTCTTATCGATGAATCTAAAGGTGAAATCGGTGTTTTTCGTTGTAAAAGAGTAGTTGATGAAGTTTTAAATGAGCTAGCCGAAGTTAGTCTTGAAGATGCAAGAAAAATAAATCCTGAATCTGAGCTTGACGATGATCTTAATATAGATGTAACTCCCGCTGATTTTGGAAGAATAGCAGCACAGGCGGCAAAACAAGTTATAACACAAAGAATTAGAGAAGCTGAAAGACAATTAATTTTAGAAGAATTTGTAAGTAAAAAAGGCTCTTTGGTAACCGGTTTAATACAAAGAGTGGAACCAAGAAATGTTGTTGTAAATATAGGAAGAACTGAAGCGGTTTTGCCATCTAAAGAACAGGTTCCGGGTGAATATTACAGAGTTGGAGAGCGAATAAGGATTTATATTCTTGATGTAAGAGAAACAACTCGTTTGCCTCAAGTAGTAGTATCACAAGTTCATCCAAGAATCGTCCAAGAATTGTTCGAACTAGAAGTTCCAGAAATAGAAGATGGCATTGTTGAAATAAAATCTATTTCCAGAGAAGCTGGCTTTAGAACAAAAATAGCAGTGTCTACAAATGATCCGGAAGTTGATCCGGTAGGTGCTTGTATTGGTCCTAGAGGAGCCAGAATTCAGACAATTGTTAATGAGTTAAAAAATGAAAAAATAGATATCATAAGATATTCTGAGGATCCTGTTGAATATATTATCAATGCATTATCTCCAGCAAGAATTATTTCTGTTGAAATTATAGAAAATAGTGAAAATGCAAAAGAAGCATTGATTGTTGTGCCTGATGATCAACTAAGTCTCGCTATAGGAAAAGAAGGTCAAAACGTAAGACTGGCACATAAATTAACAGCATGGAAGCTAGATATTAAGAGCTATAGCCAGATAGAATCTGAAGAAGGTGATTATTATCAAGAATCAGGTGAAGGTGAATATGAAGAAGCCTATGAAGAACCATTAGAGTCTGAATCTGAAGAATATCAGCAAACAGAAGATGTGCAAGAAGCTCAAGCATCTGAACCTGTTGAAGAAGTAAATGAAATTAAAGAAAATGTTGAAGGAGCAGAGGACGAGGAGGAGTAGAAAATTATTGTTAGTAGAAAATGTGTTGGATGTGGTCAAATAAAAAATAGAGATGAAATGATAAAAATTTTAAAGGAATATAATTCGAAAAAATTTTTATTACGACCGGATTCAACACATTTTGGAAGATCAGCGTATCTTTGTTACAATAAAGATTGTTTGAAATATGCAATCAAAAAGAAAAGGTTCCAAAAGTCATTAAAGACTCAATTACCTGATTTTTTTCAAACTGAACTGGAGGAGTTGATAAATAATAAAAAATTAAAGTAATAATTTATATAAAAAAGTGGTATTATGAAATTAAAGGCAAATTTTTTAGGAGAAGGTAAAGGTGACAGAAAAAATTAGGATTTATGATATAGCAAAAAAATTGAAATTACCGAATAAAGAGGTAATTGATCGTTTAGAAGAAAAGATGAATATTAAAGTAAAATCTCATGCAAGTACTATAAGTCAAGCGGAAGCTGATGAATTTTTGGCAAAAATGAGTAAAACTCAGCAGGAAAAGCCAAAAACCGTACCTGCACAAGTAGATAAGCCACAACCTTCAGAAAAAAAAGAAGAGCCAGCAAGAGAACAAGAATTTAAAAAAACTCCTGAAAAGCCTAAATACCCACAAAAACAAGAAAGAACTGTCGCCGAACATAAAAAAACTCAAACATATGGTCATCGTGAAGGTAAAGATAGAAGACCTTTTTATGATAGAAAAAAAGAAAAGCCTTCTTCTGAAAATAATACTCCACATAATAACAGATATAATCACAACAACAGACATGATGGCAAATCGTATAACAAACCATATAATAAGTCTGAAAGCAGACCATACAATAAACCTGACGGCAAGCCGGATAATAGGTCATACAACAAGCCTGATGGCAGACAAGGATATAGACAAGATAATAGGGTTGACAACAGACAGGGAAATAGACCATACAATAAGCCGGATAACAGACAGGGAAATAGACCGTATGATAATAGAACAGATGGTAGAAATAATAGATCTGACTCACCCACAATAAAAAAAGTTATAGATCAAAATTTAAAGTTAGCTAAACAAGGTATGCCAACAAAAACTGATAAAGGTCAACATCGATTTCCTCCAAGACCTGAAGCAAAAATTGATGGAGGGAGAAGATTTGATGGTGGTAGACCAGATAATAAATTTCAAAAAACAGATACAGGTAGACCATTTGCTAAAAAGCCTGTAGCTGCTGCGCCTCAGCCAGCTGAAGCTCCAAAGCCAGCACCTACCAAGAAGGATTTTAGCAGGAAAAAAGATAAGTATAAAGGTAAAGAGGATGCAATTTCTAAAGAAGAAAAGTTAGAAAGAACAAAAGCTTTACAAGAAAAGTTAAAGAAAAAGAAAAAATCAGCTAAAGAAGAGCAAGAAGCTCAAAAAGTAACAGAATTATATATTGATAAACCAATGACTGTTGGAGAGTTAGCAGAAAAATTAAACTTGAGTGTAGCAGAAGTTGTGAAACAAGTAATGTTAACTGGTGTTCTTGCTACTGTTAACCAGGTTATTGATATATCAACAATCAAAGCTGTTTCTGAAAAGTTGGAATTTACTGTTATAGAAAAAACAGAAGAAGAAGCTAAGTCTGAAGATGCTAAAAAAGAAGAAGTCAAAGAAGAAGTTAAAATTGATGAAACAAAGCTTAAGCTGAGAGCTCCTGTTGTTACTATAATGGGGCACGTTGACCATGGAAAAACAACTTTGCTTGATGCAATCAGGGCTTCTAAGCATAAAATTGTTAATACTGAGGTAGGTGGAATTACTCAATCTATAGGGGCATACACTGTCGATACAGATAAGAAAAAAATTGTATTTATAGATACTCCCGGTCACGAAGCATTTACAGCCATGAGAGCGAGAGGTGCCAGGGTTACTGATATCGCTATTTTAGTAGTTGCAGCAGATGATGGTATAATGCCACAAACTATTGAGGCTATAAACCATGCTAAGGCTGCTAAGGTGCCTATTATCATAGCGGTTAATAAAATAGATAAGCCAGAAGCTGATCCTGATAGAGTATTGCAACAATTAACAGAATATCAATTAGTTCCTGAAAAATGGGGTGGAGATACTATTTGTGTTATGGTTAGCGCTTTGCAGGGAACTAATTTGGATGAACTGTTAGAATACATTTTATTAGTTGCAGAATTGGAAGAATTAAAAGCTGATCCAACAACAAATGCCTCCGGTGTAATTATAGAAGCTAAACTTGATAAGGGTAAAGGGGCTGTGGCTAGCCTTCTTGTTCAGACAGGAACTTTAAAAGTTGGTGATTATATCTTGGCAGGTAGTATTGGCGGAAAAGTTAGAGCTTTGATTAGTGATACTGGAGAAAGAATTGAAGAAGCCGGTCCTAGTACTCCGGTTGAAATATTAGGATTTTCTGAAGTGCCTCAATCTGGTGATAAGTTTGAAGCGTTTAAAACAGATAAAGAGTGTAAAACTTTATTAGACCAGAGAAAAGAAACAGAAAGAAGTACCAGATTAGAAGCTATGGCTCCTGTTCAGGTAAGAAAAGAAACTATTAAAGAGAAAGAAGCGGAGCAAAAAGAGCTTAATATAATTATTAAATCTAATACTCATGGTTCTGCAGAAGCTGTTAGCGGAGCATTGCAACAGTTAAAGTCTAAGCAAGTACTTGTTAATATTATCCATATAGGTATTGGTGATATTTCAGAAGCTGATATTATGTTAGCAGCAGCTAGTAATGCTACGATAATCGGCTTTAGCGTAAAAGAAGATCAAAATGCAATGCGAATAGCAGCAGAACAAGATGTTGTAATCAGAAAATATGGTATTATTTATCAAATTCTGGAAGATATTGAAAAAACAATGCTTGGATTGTTAAAACCGGAAATGAAAGAAGTTGAAATAGGAAAAGCTGAAGTCCGACAAATATTTACCATAGGTAAAACTGTTAAAATTGCCGGCTGTTATGTATTAGAAGGAAAAATTATTAGAAATAAAATAGCTAGTGTCGTTAGAAACGGTAAAGAAATTTACAAAGGAACCATAAACCAGTTAAAACGTTTTAAAGATGATGTTAAAGAAGTGGCACAAGGTTATGAGTGCGGTATTTCTTTCAGTAAATTCAATGACTTTGAAGAAGGTGATATTATTAATGTAATGTCTATGGAAGAAATTGAAAGAGAAACTCTTGTTTAATATTAATTGAAACTTTTTAATATTAATAAAGTCTTTATTTAATGGCTATTCTCTTATACTATTATTAAAATTTAAATTTTATAAACAATAATTTAAAATAGTTATAGTCGTTATATTGTATATTTTTTAGCATTTGAGCAGTAGTATAAAATAAGAAAATTTGTATTATTTTAAAATGGGAGTAATAATCATGGTTTCTAGGGTAGATCGTGTTAGAAAAACATTAATGAAAGAATTAAGTGACATCATTCACAGAAATGTAAAAGATCCTAGAATTTCTGGAGTAGTGTCAATAACAGATATAGAATTGTCTCAAGATTGTAGATATGCAAAGGTTTATATAAGTGTCTACGGCTCAGAAGAGCAGCAGTCTAATACAATGGAGGCATTACAGGATTCTGCGCATCAAATGCAAAGTTTGGTGAATAAAAGAATAAGATTAAGGTATACTCCGGAATTAGAATTTAAAATGGATAATTCTTTAGAAAGAGGCACCAGACTGACAGAATTACTAAATAAAATTTCTAAAGGCGAATTGTAAATTAAGGAATTCTAGTTTTGTTCGGTATTTTAAACATAAATAAACCAAAAGATTTTACATCCCATGATGTTATAAATAAATTAAGAAAAATTTTGAATATAAGAAAAATTGGACATACTGGAACATTGGACCCTTTGGCAACAGGGGTTCTTCCTGTATGTATAGGTAAGGCGACAAAATTAATTCAATATTTTGAAACTAATAAGTCTTACAGAGCATATATTAAATTAGGACAAACAACTGATACTTATGACATTGAGGGAAAAATATTGAGTACTCATAATGTAGAGTATAATTTGCCTGAAATAACTAAATATCTTAATAAGTTTTTGGGAGAAATAGAACAAACTCCTCCCATTTATTCGTCAGTTCACTATAGAGGCAAACGCTTATATGAATATGCTCGCGCGAACCAGACCGTGGAAGATATTCCTTCAAGAAAAGTAACAATTTCTTCAATAAATTTTATAGGTGTAGAGGACAAAGATACCAATAATCCTATTATAATCGTAGATATAGATTGCTCAGGCGGTACTTATATTCGCTCTATTGCTCATGACCTGGGTGAAATGCTAGGGTGCGGAGCTTGTTTATATGATTTAATAAGAACAAAGTCAGGTAGTTTTGAAATAAATAATAGTTACACTCTTGAGCAAATCCAAGAGTACAAAGGTGCTAATAGTCTTGAACAAGCTATAATAACACCGACAAATATTTTGAGCTTGCCTGAATATACAATAACAGAGAGTGAGTCTTATAAAATTAAAACAGGGCAGTATATAGAGCCTTTGGAATCTTTGAATTTGCCTGAAGATACAAGAATTCAATTAATTGAAAATGGTAATTTACTTGCTATTGCTAAATATATAGACAACAAAATATATCCTGTAAATGTCTTTGCTTAAATCAACAATAAATAATTTTTATGAGCAAAAAGTTATTTATTGTTGATGGATTCTTTTGATTAAACTATTATAAATATAATCAGCAAAATTTTTTTTTAGCTTGGAGTTTTTATGACATTTAAATATTTTCTTTTTTTTATTTTATTAATATTAATTAGCCTGACTGGGTTTTATTTTATAAACTCTCACTCCAAGCTTGCTACAACCCATAAAGATGTTGTTTATGTTTATTTTGGAAAGACTATACAAAATAAATTAACAATTGAGCCAAAACCTGTAAAGAGAGAACTCTGGAGTAATAGATCCATTATATTTGCGGTTATGGAAGAACTGTTAAAAGGTCCTAGAGTAAAAGAAAAAGAGGAAAGTTATTTTACTGAAATACCTGATTCAACTCAACTTTTAGAGGTAAGAGAAACGCCTGAAAGTATAATTATTAACCTATCAAAAGAATTTGAGGCCGGCGGTGGCTCTGAGACAATGATTTATAGGCTTAAACAAGTTGCCTATACAATTCTTGATATAGAAGATGAAAAGCCTGTATTTTTAGAATTGAATGGAGAAAAGGTTAAATATATAAGTGGAGAGGGCGTAGAGGTGCCTCAGCCCCTTGTAAAGGATTATTTTAGCCAAAAAGGTCTTTAATAAAAAATTTAAGCAGTTATTTTAAATTTTTTCAAGCTAATTCTAAAGAGTAATCTTGATTTTAATTGATGGATTGTATAATAAATTCATTGTATATCTTTGTATTCAATCCTTTTAAAACAAAATAAAATAATTTCATAAAAAAATACAGTGTTAATTAAACTGTCTTTTAATATATACTATTAAATAGAAGAATAAGAAAAGGATAAAAGAAGTAATGAATTCAATTCAAACAATTAAGTTAATGCTTGGTGAAAAAGAAGTCACCATAGAAACCGGAAGAATTGCTAGGAGTGCTGGTGGCGCTGTAACTGTCAAATGTGGGGATACAGTTGTAATGGTTACTGCTACGGCAAGCGAAGAGCCTAGGCCCGGTATCGATTTTTTCCCTTTATTAGTTGATTATGAAGAAAAAATGTCATCAGTTGGAAAAATTCCGGGAAGCTTTTTAAGAAAAGAAGGCAGACCTTCTGATAAAGCAACCCTAATATGCAGGCTTATTGACAGACCTATCAGACCTTTATTTCCAAAAGGCTATAGAAATGATGTTCAAATTGTAGCATCTGTTTTAAGTTCAGATTCTCAATATCAACCGGATATGTTGGCTATGCTTGGTGCGTCAACAGCTTTAGGTGTTGCAGGAATTCCTTTTGAAGGACCTATTGGTGCTGTTAGACTTTCAAGAAAAGATGGAAAATTTATTGTAAATCCTACATATAGCGAAGCTGAAGAAAGTGATCTTGATATAGTAGTTTCAGGGACAGAAGATTCTATATTAATGATAGAAGCAGGATGTAAGTATGTTTCTGAGGCTGATATATTAGAAGCTGCAGCATTTGCACAGGAAGAAATCAAAAAGCAAGTTCAAATGCAAAAAGATTTCTGTGCACAATGTGAAGTAGAGAAAGAAGTATTTGTTAATCCGCATGATACATCAGAGCTTAAGTCTTTTATAGAAAATATAGCTAAAGATTCTTTGTATGAAGCTTATCATATATTTGACAGGGCAGAGAGAAAAGCAAAATTAAAAGAAATAAAGGATACAATTAGTGAAAAAATAGAAGAATTAGAAGAAGATCATTCCATTACACAACTAATAGAATCCTCAGACTTAAAATTTGTAAATGAGGTTTCTAAAGAAGTTGAAAAAGCTGTAATGAGAGATATTGTTATAAACGAAGGTGTTAGGGCTGATGGCAGAAAATATGATGAAATCAGGCCTATTACCTGCCAAGTTGGTTTCTTGCCAAGGACTCACGGTTCTGCTTTATTTACCAGAGGCAGCACGCAGGCTCTATCTGTTGCAACTTTAGGTTCTCCGGGAGAATCTCAAGAATTAGACGGTGTAGACCCTCAAAAAGAAAAGAAATACATACACCATTATAGTTTCCCCGGATACTCAGTTGGTGAAGTTAAGCCAATGAGAGGAGCCGGACGTAGAGAAATTGGACATGGCGCTTTAGCAGAAAGAGCTATACTTCCTTCTTTACCGGATAAAGAAAATTTTCCATATACAATAAGAGTTACTTCTGATGTTGTTGAGTCTAACGGCTCTACCAGTATGGCAAGTACTTGTGGAAGTAGTTTGGCATTAATGGATGCAGGTGTACCTGTTAAAGACGTTATTGGCGGTGTTGCAATGGGCTTGATTAAAGAAGGCGACAAAGTTGCAATACTTACAGATATTCAAGGTATTGAAGACTTTTTAGGCGATATGGACTTTAAAGTTACAGGTAATAAAACCGGTATTACTGCGCTTCAGATGGATATTAAGATCAAAGGCATTTCTATGGAAATATTAAAGAATGCCTTAGAAGCTGCCAGAGTTGGAAGAATCTTTATTATAGATAAAATGATTGAAGTGATTCCTGCTGCAAGACCGGATCTTTCTCCTTATGCCCCAAGAATTGTAACAATGCAAATTGATGTAGATTCAATTGGTGCTGTAATTGGGCCTGGCGGTAAAATGATTAGAAGTATTATCGAAGAAACAGGTGCTACTATTGATATTGAAGATGATGGTACGGTACTAATTACCTGTAATGACGGTCCTTCTACTGAAAAAGCGATTAAGCGAATCAAAGATTTAACACTAAAAATAGAAGAGGGCGTTATTGTAAAAGGTAAAGTATGCAGAACTATTCCAATCGGTGCATTTGTAGAATTGCCCGGTGGTAAAGACGGTATGATTCATATTTCTCAGTTGGCAAAACGTCGTGTTTCAAAGGTTGAAGATGTTGTTAATGTTGGCGATGAAGTTGTTGTTAAAGTAACAGCCGTTGATGATAAAGGCAGGATAAACCTAACACTTAAAGGTGTTACTGATGAAGAAAGAATGCAGGTTGAAGAATAATCAAAATTTAACCATAATAAATAAAAAAATCGGGCGTTTTGAGCGCCTGATTTTTTTTATAAATATCATAATATTTTTTTTAAAATCTAATAAGGTAATGCCCCTTGACAACCGTAGTTTTGATAACCTGTGATCCTCACACAGGTGGGTGTCCCCCCGGATGAGTTTCCGTTTCCTAATACCGGTTAGGTTTACGTCATCATCTCTTAGAGATAGAACTCCCTTTTAAGTAAAATGTAGGATCAAAACGAAACAGTCGTACAAGGAGCATTAATTTTATTATTACATATTATTTTAAATTTTCAAAGGGTTGGTTTGTCTATAAATGTTTAAATACCATCTGCACAGCCATTTTCTTTTAATATATTTTTTATTTTTGTCATTTCATCTTTTAAGTCTAAGATATCAGCTTTATTGCTCAGCAATATCTTTACCAAATCAGTTATTGAGCGATTCATATCAGCGGTTAATTCGTTGATAAGCTCATTTTTATTCTTTTTCACTTCAAAAACTCCCCAAATTGTTTTGTGGTAGTATTTATATATCTCAAATTATCCCTAATTTCCTTTAGGGCTTAATCTTTTTAATAAATTTAATTCTAAATTTATATTTTTTCTAACTGGTTTTATATTACTTCAATTTTAAAAAAATGTCAAATGGAAAAAACTGAGGAGGTTTATTTATTAATCTATGTCGTACGTACAAAAAAATATAGAAAAAATATTAAAAGAAAAAAAAATTACTATATATAGGGCAAGCCAACTAATAGAAGTAAGCGATAGTGCACTTTACGAAATGGTAAAAAGACGCTCAAATTTTTCTGAAAAATTTATCAATAAAATTATACCATTACTGGAAGTTTCAAGAGAGGAATTTGAAAGCTGGATTATTGCTGATAAATACCCTAAAGAAATAATAAAAAAAGCCATATCAGTTAAACAAAATCCACCGGCACCTGTTGAAATACCTCAACAAAAAACAAAAGAGACCGAATCTCCTATTCTAACAGCACAAATAGATGAACTAATCTTAAAAAAAGGACTATCAAGAACAAAGTTGAGCAAATTGATAAACTATGGGCAGGGCATCTTTAATCAAATGATAATAGGAAAGCACAAAATCTCAGGTAATGTCATAGAAAGGTTGTCCGAGGTGCTTGAAATATCGCAGGATGAAATAAATTCCTGGGTACTGGCTGATAAGTATTCGCTTGAGTTTCTATGTATGGCTTGGGAAGTTTGTACATCTGAAGGATGATGTAAACATTAAAGAAGATATTTTATAATATCATATTTTCTTTTGATTGTTTATTAACAAGAGAGTTAAGCAACATCTTCTTTGTCCATCGCCTGCTTTAAAACACTTTTAATATATGTTTGATAAGGCAAGCCTTTTTTTTCAGCGATTTTTTTGCAGCGTTCAATTTCTGCCTGTGTCCATCTAAAATTAACAGTAGCTTGCTTTTTAGAGATATCCTCTCCAGCTTGCTCTACCATCTTATCAAATTCTTTTTCTTCTTCAGGAGTTAAATCGGCTTTGCCTAATTTTTTAACATCCATTTGTTATCTCCTATTAGTCCTCTTTTCTATAATCAAATTATAACAGTGTGTATTGTATATGTCAATACATATACAATACACTACAAGGAATTTTTTTTATTACATAATGTTACAGAAATAGTATTTTTGGCTTTCAAGAGCCTGCGCAAATTTCAAAAATATGCTAATATATATATTAAAGATATAAATGTAACTATATACAGTTTTTAATTTTTTTAAGAAGAGAATTTAAGGCTACTGAAAAATGAATTTAATAAGCTACACCAAAAACTTATTCATTATTTTGTGGAATATAATAACATTTCTCTGTCCGTTTATTTCAGAAAATAATACTCAAGAAAAAGAAACATCCTCTTTTTCCAGTTTTGCGTGCACTTTTAAACATTTTAATAATATATATAAATATATAAAAGAATTAACAAATAAAATAACACCAAAACAAACTAATATTAATACTGCTAAAATATCAGTAGTCACAAATACTATTATTAAAAACAAAAACTTTGTATCAAACAGAGTAAATGTTAATAATAGAATAAGAAATAAACCAATTAAAAACGCAAATTTATTGTATACCAACAAATTAAAGGATGCGCTAGCCACGCAAATTTTAATTTCCAAGCACTATTTTTCTTGCATAAAGGATAAGTGTGCCTATTTTTCTGTCAAAAGACTATCATTGCCTGTTTTTGTTTAAATTATCTGCAACATACAATTGAATATTTTTTTTGCTATCTTTAAGGCTAAAAGAAGCGGATTTTGTAATGGATGCTTTTCCCAGGTTGGAGAAGCATCCATTTAACGTTAATATTATCCTTTGATTTCAGGTTTTTTACCTATGCAAATGTAATCAAATCCTCTTTTCTTAGTCCTAATCGGGTCATACTGGTTTCTACCGTCAAATATAACCAAATGTTTTAAAAGATTCTTAATCTTATCAAAATTAGGTCTCTTAAACTCGTTCCACTCAGTAACAAGCAATAGAGCATCCGCCCCTTCAAGAGCATCATAACTGCTATCAGCATAATCAATACGGTCCCCAAAGATTTTTTGTGCCTCATCCATAGCTTTTGGATCATAAGCTGAAATACTGGCGCCCTTTTCCAATAATTTATTTACTATTGTTATGGAAGGAGCTTCTCTCATATCATTTGTTCTAGGCTTAAAGGACAATCCCCATACCGCAAACTTTTTTCCTTCAACGTTGTTGTTATAATAACTTAATATCTTATCTATAAACAGCTCTCTTTGTTGTTTATTTAGCTCATCAACCGATTCAAGAATACTAGAAGGGACTTTATTATCTTTAGCAACTTTAATTAAAGCTTTTACGTCTTTTGGAAAGCAAGAGCCACCATAGCCTAAGCCCGGATATAAAAATTGTCTGCCGATTCTGGAGTCCGTATACACGCCGATTCGAACCTGTTCAATATCAGCGCCTACTTTTTCGCAGATATTGGCCATTTCGTTGATAAAAGAAATTTTAGTTGCCAGAAAAGAGTTAGCTGCATACTTTGTCATCTCCGCAGACTTTACATCCATTACAATAACAGGGTTACCCGTTCTTAAGAAAGGACTGTAAATCTCTTGCATAATCTCGCTAGCACGTTGAGAGTCAGAACCAATAACAACCCTGTCAGGCTTTAAAAAGTCATCAACAGCCGCACCCTGCTTTAAGAACTCAGGGTTAGAAACAACATCAAACTCATAATTAGTATGCTTTCTGACTATTTTTTTAACTTTATTTGCTGTTCCAACAGGCACAGTGCTTTTATTAACAATAACCTTATATTCATTCATGTTTTTTGCAATGCTTTCAGCTACAGCATATACCGCTGATAAGTCAGCAGAGCCATCGTCGCTTTGTGGCGTACCAACAGCAATAAAGCATACTATAGAATTTTTAACCGCAGAGTCTAAATCATCAGTAAATGAGAGCCTATCTTCTGATACATTAGCTTTTACAATTTCATCTAAACCGGGTTCATAAATAGGAATAATACCTTTTTTAAGCTGCTCAAGCTTTTCTTTATTATTATCAACACAAATTACATCGTTACCCATTTCAGCAAGGCAAGCACCAGTAACTAATCCTACGTATCCAGTTCCAATTACGCAAATCTTCATTTTTAAATTCCTCTTAAAACTCTATCAAAGTAATCTATTGTTTTTTGCAAACCTATTCTTAATTCTATTTTAGGCTCCCAGTTTAATTTTTCCTTAGCCAGTGATATATCAGGCCTTCTTTGTTTTGGGTCGTCTTGCGGTAGAGGCTTATAAACGATTTTAGACTTACTGCCGGTTAATTCAATTATTATTTTAGCAAAATCTATTATGGGAGATTCAACTGGATTACCTAAATTTACCGGTCCATTAAAGTCATCAGTGTTCATCATTTTTATTATACCGTCAACCAGGTCACTCACATAGCAGAATGAACGTGTTTGACTGCCGTTTCCATAAATTGTAATGTCCACGTTTTTCAAAGCCTGTATAATAAAGTTGCTTACTACTCTGCCATCATTTTGTGCCATATTGGGACCATAGGTATTAAAAATCCTAATTATTCTTACAGATACATTATGTTGCCTATGATAATCCATTATAAGTGTTTCAGCTACTCTTTTGCCCTCATCATAACAGCTTCTTATTCCTATAGGGTTCACATGCCCCCATTGATGTTCTTGTTGCGGGTGCTCCAAAGGATCGCCATATACTTCAGAAGTGGAAGCTTGTAATATGCGTGCTTTAACTCTTTTGGCCAATCCTAGCATATTGATAGTACCCAGCACATTGGTTTTTACAGTTTTAATTGCATTAAACTGATAATGTAAAGGAGAAGCCGGACATGCCAGATTGTACACCTCATCAACTTCCAGCAGTATCGGTTGAATAATATCGTGTCTTATAACTTCAAATTTTTTATTATCCATTAAATTTAAAATATTATCTTTGGAACCCGTAAAAAAGTTATCTAAACAGATAACTTCGTGATTTTGACTTAAAAGCTCTTTACATAAATGTGAGCCGATAAAACCCGCACCACCTGTAACTAATATTTTTTTACCCATAATTCTCCACCAGTGATATTAAAAATTTTTAAAAGAATTTTTTTTTGTTTGGGCTCGCTTTTCATCGGCTACGCCGATTCGCTCGCCCTTTAAACTTTAAATTAAGGATTTTTTTATTTAATTCTAATATAAAGCTTAATAATTTAAAAGGGGTGTCACGCTCCGTCGGCATTGCCGATATAAAAAATCATCCCTCGTATACGAAAAGGATGATTTAAATTATTAATAAAATTTATATTACACCATTAAAGTGTGTATTGTCTCTCTTTTTTAAGCCTATACTATCTCCAATTTAATAGATGAATAGTATAATATATACCCAATAATTTCGTCTGGTACCCGCTATTTTTTATTTTGCTCTTAATACCGGAATATTAGCAATCAATGCAATAGAGTTGTCTTCACTTTCAAGATTTAAATCTAAAGCATCTCTGTCTATTTCTACATAACGAGCGATTACATCTACCAACTCATCTTTCATTTCTTGCAAAGTTCCAGGTGATAAATTGCTTCTATCGTGCATTAAAACAAGTTTAAGTCTGTTGCAAGCTGAGTTTTTGCTATCACTGTTATCGTTTATAGTTGGTTTAGTAGCAGTAACATTCGTGGATAAAATCCTTTTACTGCTTACTATGATTTCATTTATTAAGTCATTTACTAATTTCATATTCATATCCCCTTTTTATGAATTTGCCGGTGCAAGAAAAATATTTTTGATTTTATCAAGCCAATTTTGTTGGGTATCAAAGTCCATAAGCGGTACATCTTCTCCCATAATTCTTCTGGCAACATTGTTATAAGCTATGCTGGCTTTAGAATTATCAGTATTATTAACTATAGGCTCACCCTTGTTAGTACTTACAATAATACCCTCGTCCTCTGGTATAACACCAATAAGCTTGACAGATAGAATATCTGTTACATCATCTACTCCCATCATATCATTAGTTCTTACCATTGCTGGGCGAACTCTGTTTAAGAGTAGTTTATAGCTAATGATTTCGTCTTTTGCTTCTAGCAAGCCGATTATTCTATCAGCATCTCTAACCGCAGACATCTCTGGAGTTGTTACAACAATAGCTTCTGATGCACCTGCAACCGCATTTTGAAAGCCTTGCTCAATACCTGCCGGACTGTCTACTATAACAAAATCAAATTCTTTTTTAAGCTCTTCGCATATTTCAGACATTTGTTCAGGGGTTACTGCTGATTTATCTCTTGTTTGGGCAGCAGCTAAAAGCACAAGGTTAGGGTTTTTTTTGTCTTTAACAAGCGCTTGATTAAGCTTACATCTGCCTTCTACATAATCAACTATTGTATATACAATACGATTTTCTAATCCCATTAACAGGTCTAAATTTCTTAAGCCGATATCTGTATCAATAAGGGCTACTTTAGCACCGCTTTTACTTAGAGCCGTGCCTATATTGGCAGTAGAAGTTGTTTTTCCTACGCCTCCTTTGCCGGATGTTACAACGATCACACGTCCCGTCATACTAAGTTTCCTCCTTAATTCTAACCATTTAAAGGATAAATAATAATTTCGCCCTGTGATATTCTTGCTTCCTCTGGGATGAAGGAGCTCACCTTATTTAATTTATCTACTTTTGATCGATCGGGCTTTCTAGCAAATAAATTAGCTATTCTCAACTGTATAGCATTTATTTTTAATGCTCGGATGTTGGCATTATAATCTCCATCTGTTCCGGCATGTGCTATTCCACTTATTACTCCCCATACATTAATATCACCGGTGGCTATAATTTCAGATCCGGGCTTACAATCTCCTATGATAACTACATTGCCATCATAGTTAACAGATTGGCCTGATCTGAGAGTTTGTTTTATGTATAAAGTATTTTTTATTTTATCTTCCAGAAGATTTTTTGATTTTGCCTCTTGGTCTATTGCATCTTCTAATTCTTTTTCTAGAGAATCAGTCTCTTGAGTTTTGTCATTACCTTCGGGTTGAGAGTCAACTTGATGCTCTTCATCTTTATTATCAATTGAATAAAATTCTTCCAGTTTTTCTGATACAACAAGTCCTGCACCCAGAGCTGCCAGCTGTGTTTGTGCGGATGTTGTGAATAATATGTCTATAGTTACGTTTGAACTTTCTAATATTGTTTTTAGGCTAAAAATATGCGCGTTGGTTAATGTTAACTCTCCCAGATTAACTTTTATTTTTTGCTCGTTATAATCATTGCAATCAAGTATTTCGTTTAAGGTTGCCAGCATATTTGCGGCAGTGTCGCAGTGTGATAAATCCATTTGATTTTTGCTAACGGTATTATTCATATTCCCCACTTACCCGTAATTCAAATAATTAAAAAGTCCGGTATTTATACTGCTCAGCAATTAAATTTCAGAATAATCTGATATTTATTTTTGAGTTAGTGTAATAACAAAACACATATACCATTTATTTGAGGATATATTAAATTTCATTTAAATTCAATCTGGATTAACTATTTATTAAAAAATCTTTATCTTTTGAAATATAAAAAAATGAACAAAATAAAAAAGGTTCTTTCCAGAACCACCATCGTTAGCACATTACCAAATTTTTATTAAATTCTTTTTTAGTTTTCCTTTACCCAAGTATATAAAGTATAAAAAATAATAGAAATTGCTAAAATTTACAAAAATGTTAAGAAATATAAATCAAGCAATGACAAACCCCCTTTTGTTATACAAAAAGCTTGCCATTGCAATTAAAAATCTTTAATTTTACGTCAAGCCTTACTAATAATAAGGTTTCTTTTTATTCAATTCTTCTTTTTTGCTGTTATTTATATCTATTATATTATTATTTATCTGATTATTTTCATCGTTAAGCGTATCTTCTATTTTATTTTCTTTTTTATCATTTTCTAAAATACAAGTATCGCCTGCTGAAGCAGCATCGACCACCTTCGCAACTACGGGTACTTCTTTATAAATCTTTGATGCATTCAGCTTAGAGCTAAATTTAACCAGTTTATACTTACCATGTTTTACTTTTTTCAGTTTATTTTTTGCACGGTCTTCCGGCTTGCGTTGGCGTGCTTCCTTCCTTGCTTCTTCACAACATTCTGCTACAAACTTGTTGCGTTCTACGGCATGTAATTTAGCAGACTTGTGACGTTTGGCATTGATAACCCGTTGTTCATAGTCTCGATTTTTGTAGTCTCTATAATACTCAAAGTGTTCATTATACCTTTGTTCCTCTTGTTTAGAGGTTACAGGCTCATCCTCCCATGTTTCGTAGCTAAAATATTTAATTTCGTCTTCTTGATATGGATCGTAGTATTTGTCCCTGGCTAAAGCAAGATAATCATCTTTATAACAGATGTTATGCTTGACCTTATCGAGCCTGAACTGAGACCGGCGCACACAGCGAACTTTATAAAGCAGCTCTTTGTGTGCGTCTATTATTCTAATCAGGGGATTATCTGAATAACCCTCCTTGTAACCGGGATATGACAGGTCATTAGGTTCTGAATTTGAGCAATCTTTTGGAATTGGCAGGTGTAATATTTCTTTTACATTGCTGTAGCTTACTTGATCAGGTACATTATCCGTAAACAAATCTTGATTAAAGTTAATTTGCTTAAGTTCTGAGAGAATTTTTTTACTGATATTTGTCAGTTTTTTGAATAAATGTACGTCTTCGGGCTTACCTTCGGATAATTCATACTCATTGATTGACCATGGTCTTAGCACTACAAACTCAGTGGGGAGTTCCAGGCTTAAATCAGCCACTTGCTTCATTATTAAGGGAAATAACCTTGAAAATTTATGGCAATCATCGAATTTATCTTTTATTATTTCAATTTCTTCGAGTATTTTTTTATTTAAATCACCTAAAGTATTAACCGCGTTAATCTGCTGTGTGGTGAATTTGTTTCTTATTTCGTCGGGTATTTTTGTGCTAATTAGACTATATGCTTTATCTGCAAGGCTTTTTAGCCCTTCTTTTGTTGTCCGGAAGCCTGATCGATCGGGCTTGGGCTTTCTAGCATGCCATTTTTTTGCTGCTCTTCTTTCTTCTACGCTTTCTATTATATTCATTGCAAAAGATTGTAGACCCATGTTTATAAATTCCATCTGTTGAATCAGGAATTTACTCCAGTTGCCTGTGCGCATAATATGCATGTATTCTTTACCGACTGTATCAAATTGCATTTCTGAGGTTTTGACAGCTTCGAGCAGGCGGTCTTTGTAGCCCATGAGGTCACAGTTCCTGGCAAAACGACGCAAAAGGACAATTTTATTGCGCAATCTGTAATACAAGATTGATGCGTATTTGTCATTGTCCTTTTGGCATGTGTTTTCAGTTTTTGCAACTTGTTTTTCCAATCAACCAGCCCTCGGTCTTTTTATACAAGTTTTGCTTAATATATTTTTTATTTATTTAATATATATTATAGCAAATTTAAAAATCTATTTCACGATAGATTTCGGGTTTTCCGAAAAAAGGGCTATTTTATTAAAAAATTGTTACATCTTTTTTTAATTTAGTACTAGATTAAAAAATAAAAAGTTTATTTTATCCCCTAATTTCCTTTAGCTCGAGGAGGAAGATTTATCTTCAAACATTTTTTCTTCATATTCCAAAGCTAATATGCTAGGTAAGTCTTCTGCAGCTTTCGGCATTGAAGGACCCTCTCCCGGCTGAAGTCCTTGAGCTGGTCTTCTGCTAACTAATGATTCATCTTGATACCCAGGGAGAGAAGGGTATTTCCCTTTTTCTAAAGCTTTACCCCTTCTTTCAAGATCTGAAGCTAATGTTCTGCGAGCTAAGTCTCCTGCAGCGTACGATATTGAAGGACCCTCTTCAGGCTCAGGCCTTTCAGGTCCTGGAGCTGATGTTCTGCGAGCTAAGTCTCCTGCAGCATACGGTATTGAAGGGTCCTCTTCAGGCTTAGGTCTTTCAGGTCCTGGAGCTGATGTTCTGCGAGCTAATGGTACTTCTTGCCCCCTTAATTGTTGTCTTACTTGTTGCTTCGATTGAACCTGATTTCTTATAAATTTAGTATAGTTATAAGCCAGATTATAACTATCAGGCTCTTTTTTCCATAACTCATTGGCCAAATAAAATGCTTCTATTACCTGTTCTGGATCATTGCCTACCTGGTATTTACTGAAATCACATAATGCAGTAGATATTTCTGATTTTGTTCGTGAGTAGTCTTTATTTTTAGTAGCATCCATTATTTTATCCAATGATCTTATAGCTAATAAAAACGGTTCGGGCTTTGCTTCTTGATTTTCTGGATTATTAATAAAGCTCGTTAAGTTATTAACACAAAAGTCTGCACAATCCACAGATACTCTTTTATCTTTAATAGTTCCAATAGTTCCAATACTTCCAAGCCCATTTATGGCAGCTCCTGCGACGTTATTATCACTATTATCTTTATCCTTATTTAAAGTTTCCATTAGTCTATTTACAATAGTTGGGCTTAGCATTCGACTTTGTTCTTTTGCTATTTTTGCTAAGCTATTTAATTTTTGTGCATTTATATCAGTAGGTAGACCCACTATATCGGGCATTGCCTCTATTTTTTCATAACATCGTTTTGCGAACACCGGTTGACCTGCACCTATATCTCCTATTGCGCTTATCGCATAAATTGTAGGTTGTTTAATATATTCTATATTTCTTTTTTTTATTATTTCATTTAATTGTTCTTCCTTAATAAAAGGATCCAAAATATTAAAATTTTTATTTACAAAGTCCGAGTTTGTACTGCTTATACCACCTACAATCTCTATTCCAATTGCTGCCACCTTTAACTTATCAGATTTTAACAAAGGATTAATTATTTTTTCTGTAAGCTTTTTTTGTATATCATCATTACAGCTTATCCCTATTCTTGTAACTAAAACTTTTGCTTTGTCTCTATTTTCAGAATTATAATGTACAAGCTCCTTATTAATAATATCAATCTGATTATCACTTAATTTGAACCGGTAATCATTTGAAGGATCTAATGATCTGTTAAGCTTAGCATTAATATCGTCAATAGTTGTAGATTTTTTTCCGGTAAATGCTACATTTTTAGCCGTGGAATAGTTACTTTTAAGCTCAAAAGTATCTTTATTTGGTCCACTTAAATTTGTATTAAAATTTTCTTTTCTGTTTTTTATTTTTCCCTTCAATCCCTGTACAGGTTGTTTTAGCCCTGCCGCATTAAAAATTTTCATCATAAGTACTCTTACCCTTTCTTTGAGTTAAAAATTTACATTTTGATTTAACAAAGAGACAATTTGGTTGTCATAAAAACACAACTCCAAAAAAGATTATATTCTAAAAATATAATCTTTAAAAAAACTAAGTGCCATTTTTTAAAAAATATTACAAATCTATCTACAGAATAAGTAGGATAATTACAAATTTTTCTCTAATTAATACATCTGCTCAACCATAACACTTGAGAATGTATCTTCAATTCTTACTAGCATAAATTTTATCATTAACTACCTGTTTTTTAAACATTTCACCATTACCCATTATTAGGTAATTTTTGTTATAATGCATAAAAGACCCTAGAAGGTCAAGACTGCGAAATCATAACCTTCTAGGCAGAGATTTAAAAAAGAATTTTGATGAGCTCTAAGGTTACCGTGCCGAGGAGCTCTTTGTTATTTAAAGCAATCAAGAGCACAGCAACAACAGTAATTAGATACTTCGCCACATCTAAATCAGCAACTAGCTAACTTAATAACGCAAATAAGCTCCTATACCTTCGTGCTTATTTAATTCTTCTGCGGCTTTGCCCTCTAATATTTCAACTTCGCCTTTGTTCTTAAAAGTTAGCCTGACAGCCTCGGATATTAAATCTATACGTCGAGCATTACCATTGCAATTAGGGCATTGAGATTTATACTCATTTCTGGCTAAATAATATCTGTCGCCACACTTTAAACCTTCTAGCTGTAAGTCTTTTGAAATCGTTAATGTTTTTACCTGTCCTTGCTTTGCCAAGACTATAGTATCCTGAATTCCAAGCGTGGATAGATCATTGGAGCAAGCTCGACCTACAATATCTTGCACCATCTTATATTCTTTTTCTTTTTCTTCGGCATATAAATCATTAATGGCAATTTCAAGAATTTCATTTATATTTTCCCTTAACTCTAAATGATCAGATGCTATGATTTTATCTTTTATATTAGTCGGCAAAAATTCTTGGAAATGTTTTGTTTCTTGAGTTTGCCCTATTAGAATTAACTTTTTGTACTCGCCGGAATCGTGAATTTCTACAAGTTTTTCGGCAGTCTCTCTGTAATGTACGTCTTGCTGGTGCTCAACATGCCTTTGATATCTCATTTGTGACCAGCCACCCTGCTTATGGTATCTGTGCACCAGATTTTCCACATCATATTCATCCATAATAAAGCCCTTAAAGTTTAAGCTGAACAGCCGAGCCATTTTAGAGTCTACTATTGCAACTAAAACATTGTCGTATTCATTTATGTGATAAGCTAACTGCTTTAGATGAGGTAAAGAATCTACTTTTATTTCATTTTCAAAAGGCATAAAAGCTTGATAAGTTTCAAAAACACCCTCTTTATCACAGGCAAAAATGGCCAGGCCATGAGCGCCTGTTTTTAAGTTGTTTTCTATATATTCATAAATTTTTTCTTGATCATTTTTAAAACTGTTATATTTTTCTCTGTCATCATTTTCTTTTAATTCGGAGAGAGATTTTTGAAAAAAGTTTTTTAAATATATTCTGTTTTGTTCAGCTTGTTCTAAAAACCGGCTTGCATTTATATTTAAATATAAACTTATAAAAGGGTATTCTGTGTCTGAAAATTCTGATAAATACTGAACTTTTTTTAATAAATCATTATTTTTAGTCATCTTAAGTTCATCCCCCTCTTTTTTACTTATAAAAAATAATATTATGAATGCTTTATAAATATATTGCATTAGCTAAATAGTCAGACTGTTTTTTGGGGAAATATATAATTTTTTAAAAATATAACCTTTTTGTTATATTTTAACTTGTTAATTATAATAGATATGTTATAAAACCAATTATTTAATATATAGGCAACCTTACATTAAAGATACTGCCCTCTCCTTCAGTACTTTCTGCCCAAATTTCACCATCATGCAGATCTATTATTTGCTTTGAAAGATATAAACCTAACCCTGTTCCAACTTGTCGGAACTTTTTTGCATAACTTTTATATTTATCAAATAAATAAGGCATTTCTCCTGCGGCAATACCTCTACCATTATCCTTAAAAGAAACTAACACACTGCTTGAATCACACTTGACCGTAACTATAATTTTGCCGCCATCTTGTGTGTAATTGATTGAATTTGTCAGTAAATTCATTATTACACGTGTTATTTCCATAATATCAATATCTAAAAATATATTTTCATTTTCAAAATTCAAAGATAACTCCTGATTTTTATCAGAAATTAAATATTTTAAGTCAATGCAAATATTTCTAATTAAATTAAGGATATCAGCTTTTTCTTTTTTTAAAGTTATTTTGCCGTGTTCATATTTATAGGTGGCTAGCAGATTTTCTATCATTTTGAACATATACTTGCTTGAGTATAAAGTATCCTTAACAATTGACGCTTGATCCTCATTTAAAGACCCAAAAGAGCCCTTTAGTAAAAGCTCTAAGGCCCTCATTTCTGCTCGTATTGGAGTTTTTAAATCATGAGTCAGCGTAGCCACAAATGTTTCTTTTTGTTTTTCTATTTCTTTAGAGTCAGTTATATCTCTAATTACAAACACATAGCCTTCTGCTACATCTTGAGAAGGATTGATTCTGGAGCAGTTTATATCATAGCATTTTGAATATTTATCTGTTTCTACTATAACTTCTTTTTTTATACTTTTTTTAACTTTTAAACTTTCTATAATAAATTCTTCGTTAAAATTAGCCTCTGCCGGTATTACGGAAAAAACCTTTTGGCCATAAACAGATTTAAGGTCAATATCAAAGAATTCCCAAAACTTTTTGTTGAAAGATACTATTTCGAACGAGGCATTTAACATTAAAATTGCATCTGCAGAAAATTTAAAAATCAGATCAAGTTTGTTTTTTTCTGTCTCTAACTCTTGTTGAACATCTTTTATTCTAAGTGTATTAATGATTCTTGCTTTAACTTCTTCTATATTGTAGGGTTTGGTTATATAACCATAAGACCCTAAATCTAAACCTTTTACTATGTCTGTTGTTTCATTTAATGCACTTACAAATATTACCGGGATTTTAGCTGTTTTCGGATTCTTTTTTAACTGTTTAATAACTTCAAAACCGTTCATTTCCGGCATCATTATATCTAACAAAATAAGGTCAAAGTTTTCTTTTTCTACCTTTTCAAAAGCTTGCTTTGCATTATATGCAGCTTTTGAGCTTTTACCTATTTGTTCTAAAATTTCTTTTAATAAATCAACATTTATAGAGTTATCATCTACTATAAGGACTTTATGCCATTTATTCTTTTTACTTTGTGTTTCTTGATCACCTACAGTTTTTATACTTTGAGTATGTTTATTGGATTCATCCTGACAATTAATTTTATTTAAATAATTATCAATTTTTTGAATAAAAGAGTTATCAAAATTTTTGACTACATAGCCAGAGAACCCGGCACCCATTATTTTTTCTAAATTTTCAATTTTTTCTTCTTTCATTAAAGAAACAAGGGTTATATCTCTAACTAGGGGATCTTGTTTTAATAGCTTGGCAAATTCTAAACCTTCTTCTTTAAAGTTATCAAAGTCCACAAGCACTAAATTGGGTTTTTTATGTTTTATTTCTTTGATTCCATCTTCTAATTTTTCAGTTTTTATTAACTTATAATTTGTATTAAGAAACAATTCATTTATTTCTTTTGCACTATCCTGACTATCCTTAATTAATAATATTATATTCATTTTATTAGTAACATTCTATAATTTTTTACATTAAACTTTTTGAGCATATAAATTATACCATCAGCAAAAAAATTTTAAAATATTTAAATTCTTTTTTATATCTACTTAATCTATCCTTGCAGATTTAACTGTTTTTCACGCTTTGCAAGATTGTGTCCGTCATATAACCTTTGAATTTGGCTTTGGGACCACACCGGATCATTTACAAATAAATTTTCAGCCTTTTCCTGTTCATCACATGTAATAGTACCATCCATATTACCCGTAGCATCAGTAAACATTGTATATGCTAAATATTCTGCAGCGCTAATATTTTTATTGCCATCTAAATTAATGAGTTTCGTCAATAATTTTGCTACTAATTTTGCTTTCTCTGCATCCTTAAATTTTTCTTTTAAATTTTTAATCAGCCCTTTCTTAAACTCATTTATTGTAGTAGTACCATTTTTATCTTTATCAAACAGACTTATTTCGCTTTGAGCAAACTTCAAACCATCATTTATACTATTCTTACCTGTCTTCTTGTCCACAGGAGCATACGTAACCAGCTTAAAATTACCACAATTATTATTCATAGGTAAAACTTCCTCAATATACCTTAATATACCTCTTGTACTCTTAATTAGGCAGACAATAAAAATTTTCTTTATCTTTTTTAAATTTTCAAATCTAGCACACCAGCTCTGCCTACAGGAAAAAATCTTAAAAAGCTAAATGTTATACTCCCTCTAAAATACTTTTCAGATTATTAAATCGAGTTAAAGTTATTAAAATAAACTATTCTCTGAAAAGAGTAATCTGAAATTTAATTGATGA
>JANQLL010000035.1 GCA_028280605.1 Candidatus Gastranaerophilales bacterium | reverse complement strand
TTAATGCTAGAGGCTGACCAAGAATTAGATATTAGAAATGTTAATTGGCATTCTGTTTATAACCTACCGCCATTGGCATTTGACCACGAAAACATCATCACAACCGCACTAAAAAAACTTAGAAGAAGATTAGAATATACTCCGGTTGCCTTTCAGTTATTGCCGGAAAAATTTACACTTACTGAGTTGCAAAAAACCTATGAGCTAATACTAGACAAAGAGCTTGATAAAAGAAACTTTAGAAAAAAATTATTATCATTGGGTATTCTAAGCGAACATGACGAATTTTCCAAAACATCATCAAAAAGACCGGCAAGATTATATTCTTTTATAGAAAATCCTTTTGAATTCAGCTATATGTAACCAAAAAATAATAATATAATTTATTATACAAAGAAGCCAACAGAGTAAAAACTTTTTGGCTTCTTTGTATAATGCAATTTATTTCTTAATGTCAACTTATAAGAAATGAACCTCCTCGACCCTTGGGTCGAGGTATTCTATCGAATAAATTGATTTTAAGTACACATGAAAAATTTAATAAACATTAAAAGATGTAACAGAAATACTCATTTAAGCAATACAATAAAGAAATATTTTTTATATAGATATAACAATACTGTTCTTAAGCAACACAGACTTTGCTAAATAAAAACCTGCAATTTTACTAACTAAACCGGAAGAGTATTAAACATGAAAATGTTGTGCCTTGTATTAAAACAAATAATAATATCAATACTTATAGTACTAAGAGTACTAAGCCAAATTATGATACAAATTTTAATACAGCTAATCCACCTGGTTCCTATGCTTTATCAGACGGAATTATATAACTATCTACCTTTTATTCTAAGTAAATAGCAATATATAGAGAGTTCTAAAAAAGTCGAATCAACAAGTATTTTTAAGTTAACGTGGTACTAGAGTAAAAATGGTTTTTTCTGCAATTTTGAATAAAGCAAAATACTGTAAACGACTTTTTACTTTAAAAAACTTAACAAATCAAAAAAAAATGTTTAAAATTTTAAAAAATTGGGAATAATACATATAGTGATCTGAATTATTTTTCATATTTATAAATTATCTAGGAGTTGTATAATGAAGGTAATTAAGGGACAAAGTATACAAGAGATAGTATTATTAACTATTTCAATTATACTTGTCTCATTTTCAGCAATAGTCCTGTTTGGAGAAAGCATTGCTGATATATTTAACCATTCAGGTGACAGATCTTTATCATTTAATAAGTCTCGTACAATTATAAAAGAAGATCAAACAACAATTCTAACAAATACAACACTTACTTTTAACGGAAAAGAATACAAATCACCGCTTGAAACTGTTGTAAGAAGTAGGCTGTCAAGCTCTAGATTGATTGAAACCAGTGGTGGCCAAGGCAACTTGCGTGAGTATTTAGAAGTATTTCAAATGTATATGCAACAGTTTAATGATATTATAGAAGAGCAAAATCCATCTAATAAAAAAAGCATAAACTCAATCATCAAAGAGTACACTAATGCTGTTAACGAATATATAGCTAAAGACAACATGCTTGTACAAACTGGTGATGATCCTCTCCTGGAAATTATAAATAATTTAGATATAACTCTTGATATCCATAAAGATGGTGAATTAGCTAAAAAATTACAAACCGAAATGGATAAGCTTCTGGCAGGTTATCCTGATGGTACAAATAAAAAATTAATAGAAACGTTCTCCAATGACATATTAAACTTTGGTGAACATATTGATTATGATATCGATAGTAGGGTAGGCTCAGGTTACGATTCTATTTTTTCTCTACAAGATAGCGAAGTTGGCATTTTAATGGCTCATAATAACTTTAAGCAAAAATATAATGAAATAGCTGACATTGCAAAACAAATGGCTCTGGATTATGACTTAGGAACTGAGTGTGATATTGAGAAAGAGACTCCGAAAAATGAAAATTGTTTATTGGCAATGATGGAACCCTACTTTGCGGAAAGAACTACAAAAAGTTGTCAATCAGGTTCAAACTACGGAAATTGTATGCCAAGCTATGATGAGTTAACTTATTATAGTGGTGAGCCAACTAACTGGGCTGACCCGTCAGACAGCCTCAAGCTGGAACAAGCTGCCGGCATCGAATTAAATGATAAAACTGTTTTATCTCTTTATAAATTTGGCAGTTCATTAACAAAAGGCAGATTTTGTCAGGTTTGGATTGATGCAAACGGTGCTGCAGTTGGTCCAAACTCGACAGGCAAAGATATATTAGGATTTATAATATTAACAGATGGAACTCTAGAGCCTATGGGCTCTCCAACATACTATAATTATGGTGATTGTCACTCTACAGGAAGAGGTTATTCTTGTACTGCCCAAGTTGTAGATCCAAACTATGATCCACTTGGTAGTATAAATAATATAAATAGCATAGATAGCTTAAAAATCCTTTATGACGAAGTAGTTAGAATATACAATGATCCAACTATTTCTGTAGAGTATAAATTAGACTTAGCAAAGCGAATAGAAATATTTAGAAATGGTACTTATGCTGATATATTCCCTGATTCTTTCAATAGTGAAGTATTATGCAAAGGCATTGGTGCGTCAATAGCTAATAATCAATGTAATTTTAAAAAATAAACTGGTAAATTAACAAAATAGTCAATAAATAACCCGAAATCCTTTATTTTCGGGTTATTTTTTAAGTTTATAAAATTTTGCCCTGTGGTTTTATTGATATAACTATGATCTCAACTACTTAAAATACTTTAATTAATCTTAGTCATCGTCTTTTTTTGCTTTTTTAGTTTTTTTATTCTCTTTGGTATCCTTTGAGCCTTTAGTGCTTTTATCTTTTTTAGATCCACTAGTATTGATATTTATATTGGTAGAAGAAGATTTTGAACTGCTTCCGGTATTTATATTAACTGAAGAAGTAGACGAAGAAGGCTTTGAACTGCTTCCGGTGTTTATATTAACCGAAGAAAAAGGGTTTGAACTACGACCGGTATTGATATTTATATTAGGCGAAGCTGAAGTTACAGGTGGGGCTGGTAAGCTTGTAGCTCTACTACCAGGATTTATATTAATTGATGATGACGGAGTTACAGGTATAGGAGGAGAGCTTAAATGTATACCCCCTGCGTTTATATTAATTGATGATGATGGATATGATGAAGTTGTAGGTAGCGGGCTTGATTGTATAGTCACGGGTGGAGGTGAAGTAAATATTGATGTATTTGACGGCGTTGGTGTCGTTATATTAACGTTATTAAATCTTGAAGGGTTAGTATATGGATTGAATCCATAATAAGAATTAAACAGGTTATAATACCCTGATATACTCATAAAGATATCCTCCTCTAAAAACGATCTACATAATAGTTGTATTTCATATCTGACAATAATCGGTTAAGCTATTCTTCGATTTAAAGTTCATACTCTAAATAACTATCTGGTAAAGACAATTTCTAATTTAATGCATATCAAAAAACAACCATTCAATATGACAATATTATTGAATTTTCTAAACAGATCTTATAAATAACTATTTATTATGCTGGTGCTTAATTTCTAAATACATCTGATTAGTAATTATCTAATTCTGGTAAACTATTCTGTTGATATTTAGTTTAAAATATTTAATTTTGGGTAAAATGTGGAAATAATAGTGCTTAATTTTTTTTAATGATTAGTGCTATTCTTGAAAAGTTTTTAGTATTAATAAAATATTTTTTTTGATATTTATATAAAAACAATAAAATTTTAAAAATTGCTCCAGCTAAATTTTTTATTGTTTACAGTTTTAAAGCAAAAAAAAATACTCGGTTAAAACAAGCTATACCCGGAAAAGAGTAATTTGAAACTTAATTGGTGATCCGTACACATATACTAGTTTGATACTTTTACTCTTTATTAAAGATATACTATTTTTATAAAAACATTAAGTTTTATTAACAAAAAAAGAAAAAAATATCAATTTTTTTATAAGACAAGACTTTATATATATAAGATATTTAAACTTAGCACATACATTAAAAATACGAATTAATCATTTACTCACAAACCAGATAAATTATTTCATAAAAACTTTTTAATTAAATAAGTCAGATTATTAATCGGAATTAACCCTATTCTCAACGTTAGTCAGTGTATAAACCATTAAATTATAAACCACAAAGATTTAAGCTCTACTTAATTAGCAATAATTACTTTTTAACCAGATAAATTACTTTAATAAAAACTTTGTTAAGTTAAATAAGTCAAATTATCAGTCAGAATTAACCATACTCTCAACGTTAGTCAATACATTAATCATTAGATAGTAATTCATTAAAATATATTATACAAACAAGTTATAATATATATTTTTAAATCATTCAATCAAACAACTAGTAAATAGTATATAGAAAAACAAACAAGTTTAGACAGAACCGCAAAATTCTACAAACTAATATACTAACTGTAAAACACTTTTCAGACTATTCAATCATGTTAAATCTAACAAGACAAACTAGTCTCTGAAAAGAGTAATCTCAACCTTAATTGAGTACCTGTATATATAGTTCGTGCTTTTTGCAAGCTTTGTTAATTTTAGTTTCCCGTATAACAGTCAAGGTGGTGCTTATCAGGAAATATTAATCCCTGATATAGCAAGATTAAACTCATATTTAAAAATCATCGAAATCATTATGGTTTTAAGTCATTACAAAAAAGGATATGTTACTATGGCCGCAACTAAAGCAATTAGAAAAAGCACAGCTAAGCCTGCTCCTGCTAGACCTAAAGCAAGGGCAGCTGCTCCAAAAGCAAAAGTTACTACAGCCAGACGCAAATCAACAGCAAATGCCAGCCCTAAAAAATTTAAAGCTACCGCTACGACAAAGCCCGCAACTAAAGGCAAAACAGCCAAGGTTAAAAATAAAGCCGCTAATAACCCAAAACTAACGGCTAAAAGCAAATTAGATAAATTTATTAGTAAAAATTCTTCAACAGCAAAGTCTGACAATATTTTTAGTCAGGCTAAAACAAAGAAAAATCAAAAAGCTAAACTAGAAAGTAAGAAACAAGAATTAAAAGGATTAGGCTTAAAGGATTTAAAATTTGAATCAAGCTATGTTAATAATCCAAAGCTTAAAAGCTTAACTAAAGACTTAATTGGAGAAAAGACAAAGGCAAAACAGCAAAAAGATCAAAAAGCTGATGAAAGAAAAAAATCAGGGTTTAATAGTCTTGCTTTAAACAGATTGAAAAAAATGTTAGGATCATCTAATAAAAAGTTTGATAATTTATTAAAAGGCTTAATTGGTAAAAAAGAAGCCCAAAATCCTCAAGCAGGTAGCTGCCCATCCGGCAAATGTGGCAAGGGTCAACAAAGTAAACAAGGCGGCTCTTGCGGACAAGGTGGCCAATCAAGCCCAGGTGGCTCTTGCGGTAAGCAAGGTGGTGAAGCTGGCGGTGCCGGAGAAGGACCTAGTGGTACAGGCGACGCCAATCAAGCTGGTGAAGCCGAAGGACAAAGCCAAGGAAATGATCAAGATCTACAACAAGCCCATGAAGAAGCGGCTAAAGATTGTGAAAGCCTTGCTCAAAAAGAAGACAAGCCTCAAGGTAGTAGTAAAGGATGTACTACTTGGAAAAAATTAGCAAAATACATACGTAACAGTGCAACTACTGCAGTATGGAAATCTCTAGGCGGAAAAGCAGCAGCTCGATGTCACTCCAATGGTAAAACAGAATATGACCCTAAATACAAAGGCCAAATTAATAAATTAAAAGAATTCATTGTACACGAAAATACACATGCTATTGAATTTAAAGAACAAGGCAACAGTGATGAAAAAGACACATACGCTATTCATAGAGAATTTGGCAAAAAAATTCAAGGACAAGGCAAATAATAAAAATTTTAATAAAATAATAAGTAGTGAGTAGTAACATATATCCTCCCCCTATCAAGTTAATAGGGGGTTTTTATTATAAAAAATTAATGTTTGTTAATATAAACAAAGAAACTATCAATTTTTAACTGAAAAAATACTTATTTTATATAAGAATACTAATTTTAGCACATAACTTATTATTAAACTATTTCATGTTAGCCACATACAAGCTTTATATTACTTTTATTTAAATTTATTTAATCATTTCACACCATATTTTAGTTAGCAAGTGAAGAACACAAAACTTATATGATTAAGCCATTAATTAAACGGCAAGTATCACTGCAACCAAAAGTCAGAGAAGATAAGCTAGACAGCTAAGCCCTAAGCATTAACTATTCGTGGTTTTTGTATATTTTGTTATTTTTCAATCCCGTTAAAAGCACAATAACTTATGAATCATCACCTTTTTAAGTTTTTATATTAAGGAGGATTATATGAGTCTATCCGTTAGCAAAAAACAAACACCTAATCAAGCTAAAGCTGCACCGGCAGCCAGACCAAAGCCTCAAGCTAAAACGACTGGCAACAGCGTATTTAGTGCATCCGGAAGACCAGCAGCTTCTAAGCCACAAGTAAAGCCGGAAATGAAAACAGCCCCCCAAGCCCAATCCAAAATAGAAGAGAAAAAACAACCTAAAGCGAAAAAGCAAGACAAAAAGAAAAAAACTGAAGCAGAGAAGAAAGATTTAAACAATCTTAGTTTAAATCAATTAAAGCAAAAGCTAAAAACAGCAAGCAAAGAACTAAAGTCTGCTATAAAAAATGCAATTACTCAAAAAGAAGGTAAAGATGGCAACTTTAAAAATGGCAAAGGCGACGATAAAAATGCCCAAAATAAACAAAAAAACTGTGCAAATGGTCAATGTGGCCAAGGCAGCGGCGGAGGTAATGTCTGCCAATCAAAGGGTGGCGGCGCTGGCGGTGCCAAAGGAAGTAAAGGCGGAGGCGCTACAGATGGTAAAGAATCTGAAGGAGATGAAACACTCAAGAAAGCACACGAAGAAGCTGCTTCAGATTGCGAAAAACTTGGACAACAAGAAGAAAAGCCTCAAGGCAGTACTAAAGGAGTTACTACATGGAAAAAATTGGCTAAATATATAAAGAGTAACGCTACTAAAGCTAAATGGAAAGACTTTAGCGGCGGTGTATTAGGAACTTGTAGCTCCAGTGGAAAAACATGTTATTCTTCTAAATTAAAAAATAATGTATCAAAGTTAAAAGAAGTAATAGTACACGAAAATGTACATGATATAGAATTTAAAGAAACCGGCAACAGTGATGAAAAAGACACTTATAATATCCACAAAGAATATTCAAAGAAAATTGGAAATAAAGGCGGCGGAGGCGGCAAGGGCGGCTAACAACTACTAATTAATTAATTGCCCCTCTGTCAGTTTAGATATTTCTTAGATTATTCAAGATTATTGAATCTAATAATGAAAATTTTAAATTTTAGCCCTATATAAATCATTTTAATGTTATCAGCACAAGCAATCATCAGTTTTATTAAATCATCAACATTTTATGGAGGATATATATGGGACCTCAAGTACAAATTGGCCCATCAGCATTTAATGCGTTTACAAAAAAATCTGATTCAATAACATCTCAAGCACATACCGACAATAGTAGTATATTTCAACAATCACAATCATCTGGTAACGATGATGTAAAAGCTAAAGAAGAAAAAAAGAAAGCTGAGCAAAAGAAAAAAGCCGAAAATGAAAAAAAGGCAAAACAGGAAAAAGAAAAATCCGAATTAGAAAACCTTAGCCTTGAAGACTTGGATAAAAAGCAAAGCAGCGTTTCACCAAACTTAAAAGATCATGTAAAAAAATTAATGGAGAAAAAAGAAAAAGAAGCCAAAGAAAAAAAATGCAAAGACGGCAATTGTAACGACGCTAATGGTGGCAATGGTAAAATCTGCCAGTCAAAGGGTGGCAAAGGCGGTGGCGGCAAGACAGATGGTCAAGAACAAGGCAATGACGCAACACTAAGATCAGCCCACGAGGCAGCAGCTAAAAATTGCGAAAAAATATCACAAGAAAAAGGTGATAAAGTCGATTGTTGTAAAAAAGGCATTGCAAATAGCTGGAAAGAACTTGCAAAGCACATTAAAGAAAATGCAACAAAAGCCGTATGGAAAACGTTTAGCGGTGGCGTATTAGCAACTTGCAGCTCCACCGGAAAAACCTGTTATAACCCTAAGTTAAAGAATCAACAGCTTGAGCTGGAAAAAACAATAGTACATGAAAATGTACACCACGTAGAATTTAAAAAGACTGGCAATAGTGATGAAAAAGATTCTTATACTACAGAAAAAGAGTACGCCCAAAAGCTTGGAAAAGGAGGTGGCAAAGCCGGCGGAAAAGGACGATAAAACAATTTAACTTTTGTTAATATAAACTAAAAAAACTATCAATTTTCAGCAAAAAAAATACTTAATATATATAAGATATTCAAATACAAAAAATATTCAAATTTAGCACGTAGATTAGTGTTAATCTACCACTAGCCCACCAGTTAAAATCATTAGCTTTATATTACTTTTATTTATACTCTTTTAAAATACTTTTCAGATTATTCAAATCTATCTAAAGCTAACTTATTAGCTTATATTCTGAAAGGAATAATCTAAAATTTAATTGATGAACAGTATATTTGATTTAACTTTGTTATATAAAGCAACTCATTTAAACAATTAAACTTAAAATTTGTCCTGAAAATTTAATGTCAACACCCTATAAATAAAATTATCAAGTCAATACAAAAAAAATCATTACATATTGTAAGTCATTATTTTAATTACATGTATTTGTGTGTTCAATAACTTGCTCTAAAATACATTTAAGATCAAGGCAAACACACAAGCCTTACTTTTAGCAGCAAAATTCGCATTTAACTATTTGTGTTTTTTTAAATTTTATTGTGTTTAATTTCCCGTTAAAAGCACAATAAGCTATTTAGCCCTGACATCACCAGTTTATAAAATCATCATTTTAATGGAGGATAAAAATTATATGGGATCTCAATTAAAACTACCCCCACTAGGATCGTTTGCACATAGCGCAAAAGCACCTACCGCAGGTCAAGCACAATCCGGCGATACAAGTTTATTTAAAACATCAACACCTTCTGGCGACCCTGGATTAGAAGCAAATATAAAAATAGCTGAAAGAAAATTAGAGCAACTTACAAAAGAAGAAAATAAAAGAAAAGCTGAAGAAAAAAGGGAGGCTGAAGAAAAAAAGAAAACTGAAGAAGAAAAGAAAGTTAAACTGGAAAAAGAAAAGTCTGACGTAGAAAAGCTTAGCTTGGAAGAGCTTAAGAATAAAGAAAGCAGCGTTTCGCCTGAGCTAAAGGATCATCTTAAAAAGCTGATTGAGAAAAAAGAAAAAGAAGCCAAAGAAAAAAAATGTAAAGACGGTGACAATAAAGATGCCAACGGTAAAGAATGCCAATGCAACGGCGACGACACCTGCGAAAATGGCAAAGGCAAAGGTGGCTCCAAAGGCGGCGGAATGGGCGATGAACAAGGCTCTGATGCGGAATTAAAATCAATTTGTGAAGAAGCTGCCAACGACTGTGAAAAAATCGCAAAAGAAAAAGGTGATAAAATAAAAAGTTGTAAAAAAGGCATAGTATCTGAATGGACCAAACTCGCTAAATACTGTAAGGATCAAGCCAGCAAGACCACTTGGAGTGAACTGGACAGCAGAAGTCCAAACGTACGCGGAGTATGTAATTCCAGAGGCAAAATATGTCTTGATTTATCATTAAAAGGCCAAAAGAATAAAGCAAAAGAAGTTTATGTACACGAGTGCGTACATGCATGTGAATTTAAAGAAACCGGCACCAGCGATGAAAAAGACTCTTATGATATTGATAAAGAATACGCACAAGCCATAGGCGCGGGCGGCGGAAGAGGCAGCGGCGCTAAAGGTCGCTAATTCAAAGACGGCGCATAACATCTAAAATAAATTAATCTTAAAATATTCCCCTGCTTTTTAAAAGGTAGGGGGGTATTTTAAGATAACATAAAAGCAAACTTAATATTTGTTAATATAAACTAACAAACTATTAATTTTAAAAAAAAAAAATACTTATTATATATAAGACAATTAATGTTATTTAAATTAAGCACATACATTAGTATTAAATAATTTTATTCACCCGGTTAGACACGCAAGCTTTATTATTACTTATATTTTTCAAATTTTATTGTTTGTTCAGTATTAGTAAAATAGCTTATTCTCGTTAATTCAAATGAGAAATAATAAATTTAAGTTAGCCCTGTACAAATTTTATTCGTGGTTTTCACATTAGCAAGTTAAGTATAGATTCTAAAGATTTTATGTTTTTATGTAGCTCATCAATCAAAGCTTATATTAAATAGTTTGAATGAGCATTATACTCCCTCTAAAATACTTTTCAGATTATTAAATCGAGTTAAAGTTATTAAAATAAACTATTCTCTGAAAAGAGTAATCTGAAATTTAATTGATGA
>JANQLL010000198.1 GCA_028280605.1 Candidatus Gastranaerophilales bacterium | reverse complement strand
TATTATACTACTCACAAATTGAATTTAAGATTAATCTTTTCAGAGAAAAGTTTATTTTACCACGTTTAACAAGATTTAATAATCTGGAAAGTATTTTAGAGTTAGTATAATTTCAATAAGGAAAAATAAAAATGTCTATAGAAACTGTTAATGTTGAAATATCGGCAAACGAACCCACAAGTTACCCTATTATAATTGGAAATAATATTTTAAAAGATATTGGTAACACTATAAAACAAAGCTCTAAAGCAAAAAAATTGCTTATTGTTAGTAATAAAACAATTTATCCGCTTTTTAAAGAAGAAATAACTTCGTCTTTAGAGCAAGCAGGATTTAAGTTTGAAGCTTTGATACTCGAAGATGGTGAAAAGTATAAAAATATAGATTCTTTACAAATAATTTGGACTAAAGCGCTTGAATATAAGCTGGAAAGAAAAGATGCAATAGTTGCTCTAGGTGGTGGAGTTGTGGGAGACATCTCTGGATTTGCAGCAGCCAGCTATTTAAGGGGGATAGATTTTATTCAGGTTCCTACAACTTTATTAGCGCAAGTTGATTCTTCTGTTGGCGGTAAAGTTGCTATTAACAATGATTTTGGTAAAAACCTAATAGGGGCTTTTTATCAGCCTAAGCTTGTTTATGCTGATATTAAAACCTTAAAAACATTACCTGAAAGAGAATTAAAAGTAGGTCTTGCAGAAATTTTAAAATATGGATTTATTGAAAAAACATGCCAGCTAAAAGGTAGTCAAAATAACTTTATAGAGTTTTTACAAAATAATAAAGATAAAATATATTCATTAAATGAAGATACAGTGATTAATCTGGTTAAGCACTGCTGCAAGCTAAAAGCTGTTGTTGTAAATCAGGATGAAAAAGAAGCAGGGTTAAGAGTTATACTGAATTTTGGACATACGATAGGACATGCTATTGAAAAGTGTTCAAATTATCAAGGAATTAACCATGGTGAAGCCGTAGCTATAGGAATGAAAGGTGTTTTTTCTATAGCACTTCAAAAAGGTTTGATCTGCGAAGATTATTATAATGAATCTATTAACCTTATAAATGAATACAAACTTAATTATAAAATACCGGAATCAATGAGCACAAAAAGTTTACTCGAGGCTATGAGTCTGGATAAAAAGATACAGTCTGGCAACGTGAGGTTTGTTTTATCAACAAATACTGCGGAAGTTAGTATTTTTAATGATGTAACGGACGAACAAGTCACAAAATCATTAGCCAGCTTAAAGTAAAATATTTTTACAAGAGGCGCTAGGTACTGTCCATCAACAACAAGAAAATTAGTCTATAAAAGTAGAGTATACCTTAAGCCAACCGATGACTTAAAGGTAAATAGAGAATGTGCCTTAGGCGCCCAATGAAAAATACCGGAGGTGTGATTTAATCCGGTATTGGAGTGTTTAGTTAGTTAGAATGTATAGTTATAAGGTAAAGTAGATTATTTTGACTTTTTGGTTTTAAACTTTCTTTATATTTGTTATCTTATATAATATTTTTTTTAACAATAATCCGACTGTCTATATATTTATAACCCCCAGGCGGTAGTTAAGTGGTATACTAAAATTAATAGACTTTCTTCATTAAATAGTTTGTTAAGGTTTAATAAATTGGTCCCTCATAAAAATAAAACATCAATAGAAGGTCATCCTTCTTTAAGTAAAAATTTAGAAAAATATATAGTAAAGTAAGTTAGAAACAGAAAATGAGCTGTGTATAAATGATAAAGAATTTGTAGAAATTGCTACGCTACTCCCTAATAAATCTTTTTATATCTTTTCTATTGCTTATAAAAAAGATTTATTGGCACCTCTGTATATTGACTTTAAAGATAAATTAGTGATAAAGAAAAAATATCTTTAGTAGGATTGGTATTTGAAGAAAAGAAAATCTTTTTATTAATGAATACAAAAAAGGTAACTTGATAGATATAAATAACCTTGAATTTTCTTTAAATACAAGATTAAAAAATATAATTAAATATAAGCTTAAGGACTTTGATTTAAGTTTACTGGACTAGAACAAACTTGCTATTGCTTTGGTTTTTTCTACAATTTTTTCTTGCTTTTGCAGTTCACGTCCTTCTACTTCATCAAAATTTTCCGGATCTAAAGAAACTATTTTTACAGGCTTGTTGCTAAATTTAGACTGAAGTCCACTTATGTAGGTCAAAGTCGCCAATTTAGAGCTTAAGTATATATAATTTAGTTTATCAATATCTTCAATATTGTTATCTTTAACAAAGCCTATAAATCCTTTTTTATTATTAATAAGTTCTTCTACTACTATATTTCCTATAGATATATAATTTGTAAAATTAGAATCTATCACTTTTTTTACTTCGACAAAATTATAATTGTCGCTTAACTTTTTGGCGTCTCCTTTGTAGTCGATATCCAAAATAACACCTACTGGCTTGTAATCAAGTTCTTTGTAAAAACTTTTATGCTTATAAAATTCTGTTATATTAAAGTCATAGGTTTTTACATTGACATTATATTGCATAGTAACTTTTTGAGCTATTTCTTTTAATTTATTTTTGTCATTTCCTGCTAATAAAAGGTTTATTTCTTTTTTTGCAAGGAATTGAGCCATTTTTTGTATGTTGCTAGAATTTGAATCTATTAGTAAAACATAGTCATATTTTGATAAATAGTTTAATATATTTATATCTTCTTTAGTTGTTGTAGTTTTAGTAGGTAGAATTTGTATTTTCTCTTCTTCCTCATCCTCTTCAGGCATATCTTCGTGGAGTATTGACTCAAGGTTGTCAAAGTTTTCATCTATTTCGTCAACATAATTATCATTGTCGGTTTTTTTCTTTAAAATTGACTTTAATAAGACTATACCCCCTATAAATAATAAGACTACAAGACCAAGAGTTAAAAAGTTCATATTTAAGAAGCCTTTACTTTTAGCTTCTTGCTTGGAGTCTTTTATTTTTACTATTTTTATATCTTCTATATCTTGCTTCTTAAGAGGAAGTGTTGAATTTTTTTGTTTTATTGGTAAATCGTGTGTTATCACTTCTTTGGTAATAGGCTTTTTAGGAGGTTGAATTAGTTCTGTTTTTTTAGGCGGAACTGTATTAACTACTGCTTTTTTAGCAATTGCTTTATTTTTTATTTTTGGTATTGTGTTTTCATTAATGATTGTTTTTTTCTTGATGACTTTTTTTGTAATTTTATTTTTTAAATTTATCGAAACATCTTCATTCGAGGTGGTGATTATTATTTTAGTATAGCTATCATTGGACCCTAGCAACGGAACATATTGAACTTGTATATCTTCTATCGTGCCTTTTACGTTTGCAAGGGATGGTTTATTTTTTAAAATTTCAATTGTTCCGGGAAGGAATATTACATATTTATTAGAATCTTTTTTTATTGGATTTATTTTTAAATTATATAAATTTTCTGTAAATATAGTGATTTGTGCAGATTTTGAATCTACATTATTAACGCTTATGTTTAATAACTTATTTTTGTAGCTTTTAGCAATGCAGTGAATATTATTCGTAAAATTAGTAAAAAATGTTACAAATAATAAAGTTCCGAGTAGTGCAATTTTGATTTTTCTAATTGAATTCATCATCATATTTGTACTTTTTAATTGTTGGGTGATATTCATCACCTTTTTTAATGTAACACACCATAAGTTCTGACATACTTTAACTTTATTATATAACAATCAGACCTTGTTATATCACGACCTAATTTTTATTATATAATTTCAAGCAATAAAAGTATTGATTAATAATAAGCAAAATGATATAAAGGTTTATAGCTTAATTTTGAACGTATACTAATTAAGAATGATAACATTAAAAAAGATTGGTATAAACAACTATGTTAATGAGAAATAATAACAAGTATTTAAAACTTTTATTAACTTTGTTAATGATTCTATCATGTCAGCATGCCGGTGCAAGTAGTAATAATAGTAATAAACAGTTAGAGAGTATTAAGGCCAGGTTAGCTTCAGACTCCTATTATGATTTATATAGTGTGGCAGTTTATGTGGATCATGTAGTAAACCATAAAGAATTGACTTATGCTTTTTATGATAAACTATTGAAAAAATTTCCTGATAAGCTTGCCCCCTTATATTCTTATAAGTATTTTTGTAAGCAAGATAAATCTTATGAAAAAGCTATTGATTTAAACAGATATATATATTCAAAAGATAAAAATAAAAGACTTAATACAGAATATTTTGATCTTTATGCTCTTCAATACGGAGATGAAAAATTAATTGATTTAGGAGAAAATTTATTAAAAGAAGATCCTGAAAATATAGAATTATTAGAAAAATTAGTTGATTTAAGTTTTAAAAAAGCAAAATTTAAAAAGGCATCTAAATTTTGTAAAAAATTAAACACTTTAAATCCAAATTCAAAGTTGGCTTTAGCTTGCGGCAAGAGTCATTTTTATGCAAAAGATAATAAAAGTGCTGAAAAAATAATTGAAAAGCAATTGTCAAAGAAGCAAAAGACTTATAACGATTTAAAATTATTAACAGATGTTTACCTTTCTAATAAAGAATATAAAAAAGCAGAGAAATCATTAAAAAAATTATTACAAATAAAGACAAATAGAAAAAACCTAAAAAAATTAGGTGATATTTATCTGGCTCAAGGTAAAAAACAAGAAGCAGCAAAAGTTTTTAGAAATTATCTAAAATTGTACCCAGGAGATATACCCGTTTTAACAAAGCTTTTTGATACATATTTGGCTTTAGGTCAAAAGGATAAAGCTATTTCTGTTGGTGAAAAAATTATTTCATTAAATCCCAATAACCCTAATGTAAAAGAAAGATTAGCTTATTTACATTTAAGTGAAGAAGACTATGAAAAAACAATAGTTTTACTGAAAGACCTAACTGAAAAAGACAAATCTGATCAAGACCTTTTAAAGTTACTAGCCAATTGCTATATGGCTAACCAAAACTTTGAAGATGCTAACTTGGTTTTGGTTAATATGCTTAAAGCTAACCCTGAAGATAGTGAATTAAAAAGATCATTAGCAAATAATTATTATGCAAATAAAGATTTGGTTAACGCAAAAAAACTTTATGCCCAATTATTAGAGGACTCTCCTAAGGATGAATATATTTTGGGTTATTTAGTTGACATAAGCGCAGAGCTTAATGATTATTACAGCTCTATCTTTTACTTAAAGAAACTTATTCTTGTTTATTTAGAGCGTCAAGAAGAGAATTTTGATCAACACATAGAAAATAAAATTTATGAATTGCAAGTTAGGTTAGGTAACTTCTATCTTGCGCAAAATGAGCTTGATAAGGCAGAAGACGTTTTTACTGTAGTTTACAACAAAGATCCTTATAACTATAAAACTATAAACACACTAATAGATATTTATCTGGGGTCAAACAAACATGTTGAAGCTATTAACTTGATTAATCAGGCAATGGCATTAAGGCCTGATGACAAAGCATTAAAGATAAAAGCTGTTGATACCTTATTTGCATTGGATGAAATGGGCGAAGCAAGACTCATTCTTGAAGAGTTGGTAAAAGATAACCCTGACGATCAAGAATTAATATTAAAACTTGTAGATAGTTATTTGGCAGAAAAAGAAATTGATAAAGCAATAGACTTGTTAAAAACAATTGCTGATGCTGATGATAGCTATATGGAGCTGGATGTGCATAAAAAACTTGGAAATGCATATATTATAGCCGGCAGATTTGATGATGCAGTAGAATTATATACAAATCTTAGTAAAATATATCCTGGAGAAACTGATATTATATTAAACTTGATAGACAGTTATCTTGCTTTGGAGGAGTATGATGAAGCTTATGCTTTATTACAACCTATTGTAAAAGAAAATTATAAAGATATAGAGTTGATTAAAAAAGTTGCCAATATATTAAACGCTTTAAATAGGTTTGAAGAAAATGATACATTCTTAATGTGGGCTTATCAAAAGCACCCTGATAATAATGAAATTAAAAAGCTTCTTGGTGATACAAACTTATCATTGTCTAACTTTAAAAAGGCTGTACATTATTATCAATCTATGACAGATGCAGAGAACAATAAAAACGTGCATTATAAATTGGCAGAATGCTACAGACATATGAAGCAGTTTGACAAAGCTGAGAGGAATTATAACAGGCTATTAAATTATCCTGAGTTTAAAGAGAAAGCTTTAATAGGTAAAGCGTATATCAATATTGATAAAAGTAAACTGCATTCAGCCCAAAAAGATTTTAAAAAGGTATTAAAGAATAATAAAGACAACTATGAAGCTAAATTAGGTCTGGCTATTGCTTATATATCAACAGAAGATTATTTGAAGGCTTTAAATATATTAGATAAACTAGGATCAAGTCCAAAAATTAAATATGAAAAAGCTGTTGCTTTTGAAAAAATGAAAATGTATGGTAAAGCTAGAGAATGCTTAAGAAATAATCCTCTTAAAAAAGCAAGATTGCTGGATAGACGTATAAGCAATCTTATGAAAATAAGATTTGAGCCTGAATATGGATTCCATACAGAGAGTTTTCCTGCTATTGGCGGAGGACCTAACTATAAATTAAAATACAACAGATATGGAATTGAGGTTTCTGATTATATCGAAATTGGCGATATGGAAAAAACAAATTTAAAATGGAAAGCTAAATTTGATATGACGCCTTATAAATCTGGCTCTGGTACTAGTTCTGCAAGGGCAACAGCAACCCGTTACGGATTTGGTATTGAAGGTCGTCCGTTTAAACATGTAGCTGTTGACGGAGAAATAGGCTACAAATCTTTTTCAAGCGGACAAGGTTTAATCGAGGCTAAAGGTTTGTTAGACTTGTATTTAACAGATTGGTTAGCCTTAAATTTTGGCTATCATAGAAGAAATGTAGAAGAAACATTTTTAAGTACAGTTGGCTTAACCCCAATTACAGGTCCTTTTGCCGGTAAGCTGGTAGGGCAGGTTGTAGATAACAAATATAATCTTATTGGTTATAAACTAAAACTTCCGTATAATTTCTATAATTATGGGGATCTCTCTATAGGATTTAGAGATGGAAAAAACATGTCAGCCTCATTCTATAAAGAAGCTGTTGCAGGAATTGGTAATGTATTGTATTCTAGACCTAAAGGTCGTCTTGTAGATCTGGTTATGGGCGAATACACAATGTATTATACCGGGTTTGATGAAAACCATCTTGGATTTGGAGGTGCTTCCTTAAATTCATCACCAATAGGCAGTGACGGTATTTCACCTTTTGTATCCCCATACGTAGGCGGGTACTATAGTCCTAAAAATCTTCTTTCTCATAAAATGGGCTTACATTTAAGAGGGTCTATTGATCAGTTAAGAGCAAGATATTATGTTGGCGGATTTTTAGGACTACAATCAAGTACAAATCAAGGCACTGACTTTATCAATGGTGTGTCAGCAAGACTTACTATAAATGAAGAAGGTCCTGTAGGTGTAGAGCTTATATATTTACTAGAAGATTATCATGTAATAAGAAAACATGACTTTATTGTGAGTCTGTTAATGAGGTTGTAAAAACATGAAACGTGGTGGAATTAGTAAAAAATTGTTGACTTTAGGCGCTCTTGGTTTAATAAGTTGTGGATTATTTTTTTATGTAACCGGTTGCGCCTCAGTAGATAATAAAATAATAAAAGGCTCTTGGAATTATTATAAAAAGACTTTTATGAGCCAAGACGGCAGAATAATAGACTATGAGCGTAATGCTGTTACAACATCAGAAGGCCAGTCTTATGCGATGTTAAGGGCTGTTTTTATAGGAGATAAAGAAGCTTTTGACAAAGCATATAAGTGGTCTGTTGATAATTTAGGCCGCAAAGAAGACAGTCTTTTTGCCTGGTTATGGGGTAAAAGAGAAGATAACACCTGGGGGATAATTGATAGAAATTCTGCTTCTGATGCAGATATTGATATAGCTTTTGCCCTCTTGTTAGCAGGTGAGCACTGGTCTAATAACAAATATATTTATGATGCTGTAACTATAATTAAAGATATATGGAATCTTGAAACAAAAGTTATAAATAATCAAAGAGTATTGATGCCAGGCATTGTTCAGGCTCAAAACGACATTATTCCAATTAATCCTTCATACTTTGCTCCATATGCTTTTAAAGTTTTTGCTAAGTATGATAAGGATCACGATTGGAATAGTTTGGTTGACTCTTCTTATAATTTATTAACTCAATCCTCAGCTTTAACAGAGTCAGGACTGCCCCCTAATTGGTTTAATATAGACTCCAAAAATGGTAATACCTATATCGATAAAGAAAAACAAGATAGTGATTTTTCTTACGATGCAATACGAGTATTTTTAAGAGTTTATGTTGACTATTTGATATTTAATGATAAGCGAGCAATTAATATTTTAGAAAAAAGCAAATTTTTTAAAGATAAATATTTTAACACATATAGACAAGTCAAATTTTTCACTAATTTTAAACAAAGTGGTGAAATAAGAGATAAAGTCGAGAATATAGGAGCTATTGCTTTACTGGTTCCGGTTTTTAAGACTCTGTACGATAAGAAGAAAGCTCATAAAATCTATAAACAAAAAGTTATCTCAAATTATAATCCTAAAGGATACTGGGATGGATCTAAAAATTATTACACACAGAACTTAGCATGGTTTGGAACATGGATGTATATTTATGAAAAAGAAACAAGAAAATACTTCAATCAGCTCATCAAATAAAAAACTACTGTTTTTATTTATTTTAGCTAACATATGGGGCATATTTTATATCATATGGAGAGCTATGTATACAATAAGCTATCGAACAGATAAAGTTACACTTATATGGTCATTACTGTTACTTGCTGCTGAAATTTTCAGCCTTGTCATATTTACATCCTTTTCTTTAGCTGTTATTAAAAAAGATAAAAATGTTCTACAAAAATGTAAATTAGATTATGATAAAGAGTTGCCTAGTGTTGATATTTTTCTATGCTCTTTAAATGAAGATGAAGAAATTCTTAGGCAGTCACTTACTGCATGTCGAAATATAAACTATCCGAATAAAAATGTTTACCTTTTGGATGATGGTAAAAGACCTGAAATGTTTGAATTAACGAAGGAAATAGGCTGTCATTATATTACAAGGGATAATAATAAAGGATATAAGGCCGGCAATATAAACAATGCTTTAAAACAAACTAATGGGCAGTTTATAGTTATATTTGATGCTGATCATGTTCCGGTTTCGAACTTTATAAGTGAAATTATTTGTCACTTTGACAATGACAAAGTTTCATTAATACAAACGCCTCAACACTTTTTTGATTTAGATCCTTTCCAAAAAAATCTATTTTTAGAAAGACATATAAATAACGAACAAGAATTGTTTTATAGAATAATCGAGCCAGGATTAGCTAATTACGGTGCTACTATATGCGGAGGAACAAACTTTATTATAAGACGTGAGCACCTGGAAGAAGCAGGTGGCTTTCCTGAAAATACAATAACTGAAGATTTTGCTCTCAGCTTTAGATTAGCCAGTAAAGGCTATAAAATTCTATATTACAACAAGCCTTTAGCTACCGGTAAATCCACATCAACTTTTAAAGAATATATAAAACAAAGAAGCAGATGGGCAAAAGGCAATATTCAGGTTGTATTTAATCCGTTGAATTTAAAATATATATTAAAACTATCGCCTATGCAGGCATTTTTTAGCGTAATGGGTGTAACATATTTCTTTTATTGCTTTCCTAGGTTAATATTTATTCTTGCACCTGCATTTTTCCTTATATTTGGTCTAATGCCTGTTCATATAGTATTTTATCAAATAGTATTGTTTCAATTGGTCTATTTTAGCTTAAAGGTCGGATTTTTTATCTGTACATCAGGTCGTTACAGAAATTTCTTATTCACAGATGTTTATGAAACAGCTACATCTCCTTTCATGGCAGGAGAAATATTAAAATTAATATTAATTCCACCATTTATTGTAAAACAAAAGTTCTTTGTAACAAGTAAAAGTTCTAGTGATTCATACAGTTTAAATCTTAAGTATTTTATACCAATATTTGTTATATTCTTAATGCTTGTTTTTGCTACGTTAAAAGGTGTAAATGATTTAGCAATTAGACCCGAAGAAACTGGGGCTATAATGGTAAATATATTTTGGAATACGTTTAACCTTATTTTAGTAATATATGCGTTAAGAGTAACTATAGACAGATCTGAAACGCGTAGACATGTTCGAATACCGGCGAGACATCAGGTAGAAATAACAAATTCTCATTATAATAAAGCTTATAGAGCCATTACATTGAATATCAGTGAAACAGGAGCTTTATTAATAAGTGATATTCTTATACCTTTAGAATTTTTTATAGAATCAGAAATGTTACTACCTAATAATGAAAAATATTTTATAGAACATATAGAAACAATTGAAAGAAATGAAGAAGGTTACTATTTATATAGGGTGAAATTAAACACCGAAACCGTTAAATCTAAAGATTATTGGGGGTTAGTTGATGTTATGTTTTCAAACTCCGATTTTTGGGATAATAAATAACCTACTAAATCTATCTACTTTCTCATACTTACTTAATATTTTTAGATTAGAGATTGTAAAATTTCTCCGGGTTTAAAGAGTGTCAATACATTGAAGTGATTGCTTAAGTCTCTTTTTCGATTAATACTTAAAATATCTAAAATAATATTGTCATATTCATCCTTTCTTACTTCATTTATTATTTCACTTAATAATTTAGTAGGTTTACCTACATAACGATTAAAATGATAATTTTGTTGTTTTGTGTAAATTTCTAGCTCATTATTTTCATTTTTAGCTAATTCTAAATTAATGACTTTATAGACTTTTGTCCCCATAAGTAAATCTCTCCTAATTATCCAAGTTAATACCAGAACTAATTTGCGAAAATGAACGTATGTATAAACTTTTTATACAAGTCCTCAATTGAATTTCAGATTACTCTTTTCAGGATATATTAACGCAAGTGAATAATCTGAGATCAGATCAGAAATGTATTTTTGAGTTAGTATAATTTAATTCTCTTAAGTAAATCCGTAAACAAATTCTAAAACATTTTTAAATATTTATATTATTATAAAAAAAAACAAAAGTTTTCTTTTTCACAAATATATCAAACAAAAATATCTTGTTTTTTTATTTAAACAACAATAATGACATTAAAGATGTTTAATGCATATATTTAATATATTATTAGTATATAATTATTTGTATTTATAGTTACATAACTTTATTAAAAAATTTAATATATATTAATAAAAATAAATATTATTCTGAATATATTTTATTATAAAATCTTAAAAGGGGTGAAGGGGGAAAATATGTACAAAATATACAGTGCTATTCTAATTATCGCAGCTATAATATTTAGTCCTATAATGGGCATATTGTTTATTGCAGTACCAAAGTTAAGAGCTGGTTTTAAAAAAAAGATAGGTCTATATAATAAAAATAACTCAAAAAATCCTACAATATGGTTTCATGCTGTATCTGTAGGAGAAACCAATGCAATAGAAACATTAGTATTTAAAACAAAAGAAAAATTTCCGAACCATAATATTGCAATAACAACAGTTACTAAAACTGGTCAAGAATTAGCTCAAAAAAAGTTTGCGCAAATAGCTGATATAATTACTTATTTTCCATATGACTTTGACTTTTCCGTAAAAAATGCAATAAAAGCAATTAATCCCCAAGTTGTAATCATTGCAGAAACAGAAATTTGGCCTAATTTTTCTAAAGAATTGAACAAAAAAAATATCCCTTTATTACTTGTTAACGGACGGATATCACCTAATTCTTATAAAAATTATAAAAAATTTAGTTTTATATTTAAAAATATATTAAAAAATTATAGTTCTATACTTATGCAAACCCAAGAAGACAAAAAAAGAATAATAGATATTGGGGCAGGCTCTTCTATAGTAGAAGTTATGGGCAATTTAAAGTTTGATATAGAACCTGCATTAGATAAAGAGGCAATTAGCTCTTTAAAAGACTCCTTTTGTCTAGATGACAACAAATTAATAATAGCCGGCAGCACTCATAAAGGTGAAGATGAAATAATTTTAAACAGCTATAAAAGCCTTAAAGAAGATTCTTTTAAAAATTTAAAAATGCTTCTTGCCCCAAGACACCCTGAGCGACTTAATCAAGTAAAAAATTTACTGGAAGCTTCAGGCTTTAGCTACGGATTAAGAAGCGTGAACGATACGTTTAAAAATAACGATATAATTTTAGTCGACACAATGGGTGAATTAAGCAATCTATACGCAATTAGTAATGTTGCTTTTATAGGTGGAAGTTTTTCTAATACAGGTGGACATAACCCATTAGAGCCTGCTATTTATGGCGTTCCAACTGTTTCTGGTCCGACTGTATTTAATTTTAAAGACATATTTAAATATATGACAGAACTAAAAGCAGCTTTTATTGCAAATAATCAATCTGAGCTAACAAATCAATTAAAAGAATTGTTAACAAATCAAGAATTATATTTGCAGGCTGAAAAAGCTTGCATAGATATTTTTAAGCATAATAAGGGTGCGCTAAATTATTGCTTAAATTGTATAAAACTTGAATCTTTCTTAACTTCAACCTGTAAAGTTCTCTAGCTCTGTAACTATTTGCTCTACGTTTAAATGCAGCTCCTTACCTAATTCAAGTATTTTCCCGATAAATTTCTTCTCCGGCTCAACAAACTCAACATTTGCCAAGTTACTTATCATACAAGGAACCTTGTTATAAATAGAGTTAAAATAAATATTCTGAGCCTCTGTCAAATCAATGGTCAGCTTCAGCTTTTTAGTTAAAGATATAATCCTAATAATATTTTCCAAGTTATGTAAATCCATATTCTCGGAAAGCTCAATAACTTTTTGAGTCAAATAACTGCTGTATAACTCTTTAGCAGGAGCCTTATCAAGTACAATACCTAACTTTTCAGCCTCTTCACTAATATCAACAGCCCTTTGCAAAAGCTCTATATTGCCAATATCATCGGCATCTCTAACTACAGCGTTAAAAGTATCACTCAATGTATACTCAGCAGCTATCTTAAATTCAGGCGGTATTTGCAGCCCAAGCTCCATTAGCTGTAATATCGGATACTTTCCTTCTTCATATAAGCTTTTATAAGTTGAAGAAAAACGCTCTAGCTGGTCTTTAATAAGAATACTAACAATTTTTCTTCTCTGTTCAATAAATAAATCTTTTAATGTATAGTAATCTTTTCCGAAATTTTCATCCAAACATCTTATAACTTCTGTTAATGGACGAGAATAAAACTTAGAAACAAGCTCTTCTTTTAGCTTTTTATATTGTCCGCCACCGGAAAAACCTCTGATTGCACAGTGGAAATCTTCCCCGCCATAATGCATTAAAGCATAGATCATATCATGTTTTTCAAGCGTAATGTTAGAAACAAGCTCAAGTCGTCCGATAAGTAAAGTATTATTTAGTTTTTTAATTTTTTTATAATCAATAGACTTGATATCATAACAATAAACACCCGCTTCAGCAGAAGAGCGCTCTTCAAATAACGAACTGATAGCCCAATGGTTAACAACCTGCTTTACACTTACAATAGAAGGTTTTACAAAGCTTAAATATAAAGATTTTCCGTTTCCAAAGTCAGATATATTACTTTGAGCCTCTTCAAGCTTGCATAAGAATTGATTTTCCAGGTCTATTTCCGTAAAATCTTCAGCCAATTGCATTGCCCTAGCTGCATATTTTAACAATTGCGTTGTCTCTATACCAGATATATCTGCAAAAAACCAGCCGCAGCTTGTAAACATAAGCATTGCTTGACGTTGCATCTCTAATAACTTTACAACCTCAACAATTTCGTGTTCAGACAATACCTTTGATGATTCATGCTTGCAAAAAGATAAAATAGTTGATTTATTTCTGTCTATAATTACATCTATATATTTATTTCTTGCTTTCCATGAATCTTTTAGATACTTGGAAGCCTGTTTTTCATAAATTATGATTAATTCATCTCTCAACCAGTTAAGAGCGTTTCTTAAGGGCTTACGCCATTTTTGATTCCAACCGGCTTGTGCTCCTGTTGAACATCCACAATCATCTTTCCATCTACCTACACCGTGGCAACAACTCCAAGAAGAGTTTTCTTTTATTTCTACTTCATATTTGGGAGCATTCTTCTCAAGATACTCACCGTAGTTAGTAATCTTAAATCCTACTTGCTTAGATCTTTTCTTTAATGCATAAGATAATGCCATGTCGCCAAACTTGGTATGGTGTCCATAGCTTTCTCCGTCAGTGGAAATATGTACCAGCTGATCATAATCCCTTGCTGTAGATATTCCGTCTCTTAATCTGTTTATAAACTTATCGCCGTTATATAAAAGATTTTCAAACGCTACAGATTTAGAAATAGAACCATCATAAAAGAATAAATCGATATATCTGTCAGTTCCGTCTTTCAAAAAATACCTGTAAGCACAGCCAGGATCAATATTACCCCAGCTTACATCAAACCATTTTGTTTCCTCTTCATCATTACTATTTAAAGGTCTAACTTTTTCAGCTTGATAAGGGGACAATATAGTAAATTTAATACCACAGTCAACCAAAACTCTTAATGATGTATCATCTACAGCTGTCTCAGCCAGCCAGATACCTTCAGGTTTTCTGTTAAATCTGTGCTCAAAATCTCTTATACCCCATATGGTTTGTGTATATTTATCTCTTTCATTAGCCAAAGGCATAATCATATGATTATAAACTTGAGCTAAAGCATTTCCGTGACCTGAGAACATCTCTAGACTTTCTTTGTCAGCTTCTAGAATTCTTCCATAAGTTTTTGGTGAATTTACTTCTAACCAAGAAAGCAAAGTCGGTCCAATATTAAAACTTATTAGAGAATAATTATTTACAATATCTAAAATTTGACTGTTATGGTCAACTATCCTTGAGACTGAATTAGGTGTATAACATTCATATGATATTCTGTCATTCCAGTCATGAAAAGGTAATGCACTGTCTTGAAGCTCTATTATTTCAAGCCAGGGATTTTCTCTTGGGGGCTGATAAAAATGCCCGTGAACCGTTAAATAATATTCTTTTTTTGCCATTCCGTATATCTATCCTATTAATCTATTGTCTATATTTTTATTTACTCTTTTCAGATTATCGAATATCTTATTTTATTATTTATAAAGCATTTAAACAATCTAAAAAGCAATATTATATAAGCTTGTTAAATAGTTTTAAGTGATCTTTTATTTCCCTAATAGACAAAAAGTTTTCTCTCACCGTTTCTTTCCCGACATCACCCATTCTTTTGGCATTATCAGGGTTTTCTAACAAGTATAAAGATTTTTCTGTAGCCTCTTGAATATTAGATACTAAAAATCCATTTTCACCATCTTCGATTTGAAGTTTTATACCACCAACGTTTCCGCCAATAACAGGTTTACCTTTCCAAAGTGCTTCAGAAACAGTTAAACCAAAACCTTCTTTTAACGATTTCTGCAAAACAACATCAGCAGCTGATTGAAAACATTTAACTTCAATATCTCCAATATTATGAAAATTAGTTAAAACATTTATATCATAATCTTCACCGGCTTTCCTTAAAACCCGGTCATAAACGCTCCATCCTTCAGGATCATCATTTGCCATACTGGCTAACATGGCTAATTGCAGACCTTTTATTCCCTTTTGAACCTGATCTTTTTTGATATTTCTATATACATCAATTACACCTAAAGGATCTTTCCATGGGTCAAATCTTGATATTTGTGCCATCAAAGGCCGAGTAATATCTATATCATAGTTATACATATATTTATTAACAACTTCCTGATGGATTGGCGTATTTTTAGGACTTAACGGATCGATAGAGGGCGGAATAAAGTTTAAATTACTAAATTGCGCATCTTCTTTTACAAATTCATCCATTGTAAAAATTACAGCATCATAGTTTGTCATATAAGGATACAAGAAATTCCACACTCCCAAATTAGGCTCAGAAGTATCAATATGACATCTCCAAATCCATTTGGCCTTACTTTGAACCGCAAAATCAATTATAGATAATGGCTGGGGATCATGAACCAGAATAATATCATATTCTTCTTCCAGTTTTTGAGCATTATTTTTAACTACATCCAAATATGTTTGTATCTGTTCATCAGAAATTTCTTGCTTTTTGCCTTGTAAAGCATTATGAAATATTTTAGTTACTTCATAAAATTCTTGAGTTGCCTCTAAAACACCCCATTCAACATCCAAACCAAGATCTCTTAGCAGAGGAACTTGTGTTTTTAACAATTCTGCAACACCACCACCATAAGCAGTTGCATTTAAGTGCAAAAGCTTCTTTCCTTTTAACGGTGCAGCTAATTGCCTTAATTGTTGTATTTTTTCTTCACCAACAATTGGAATATAGTCATCCAATGCTTTTACGGGGACATATACTAAAGGCAAATTATTATTTCGTTTCTGCACCATATGATAATTTCTCCTTTTAAAGTAATGGTATATAATTAGTATATTTCATTTTTTTCTAAATTAGAAGTCCAGATAAAAAATAAATGATTAATTATTTTTAAAACTTTTTATTAACTCAAGCCTCTATATCTCTTTATATTAACTAACTAGTAATACAAACTTCTTAATACATAATTATAACTCATTTAATTTTATTTTTGGACCTATTTAAAAGCTTATCAAAGCCTAAATTAGCATACTGTTTTTAAACTTATAATCAGGTAACTGTATAAATAAAAAAAATGGTAGTGGTAAATCTAGTTCTGGAAAAAGGTGATGGCTATCAGCAAAAAAATAATAAAGCTTACTTTATATGGAGTACCACGTATTTAAAAATTTATATTATACTAAAATAAACCTAAGTGTAGAGTATTAAAAAGATAGGCTAAAAAATGACAAATATAGATACAACTCCTATAGAAGTTCTCATATTAACAATTGACCACGAAATTAAAGGTACGGTTCACGTTTCTAAATATACCAATACAAACAGAGAATTAACTGATCTTTTAAATGATAGAGAAAAAAGATTTATAGCAGTAACCGATGCTGAAATAATTAACAGAAAAAATGGTGGTCCTCCTAGAAAATACCATTTTTTAGAGGTTCATATTGACTATATACTTATGGTTCATCCATCAGCGCAGGTTTTATTCAGAGAAACCTCCAGAGCTCAAGAAGATATAGCAAGGTTTAAAGAATTAAGAGAAAAGCTAAATAAAACAAAATTTTAAAACTTTAATAAAATAAATAATTAGATAAAAAAAGAAAGCTTTATCGCTTTCTTTTTTTTTATAGCTTTGTCTTGCGAGATTTTAAATATTCCCAATAAGGTCTAAAGTCGTCCACTATATATTTTTTTATTTCGGGACTAATTTTTACTTTAACAGACCTTCTACTCTTCTCAGAAAAAATCTTTAAAACAAGTTCATCCTTTGTATCAAAATACCTTGGGTCAAATTCATAATATCCCAGATGGGTGTTATCTCGTATAATTTTAACCTTATATGTCTTATCCTCTTTTTCATTAGTTTTCACTTCATGCCTTGAAAAATCATAAGGCATATATATCTTTTTTTTAGCTGGATTGACCAAGTTTAAAGCTTTAAAGTCTTTTTTATAAACATACTTACAAATATACAAAGGAGGGCTATACCTATTGTATTGTTGGCGACTAGACATACCAGATAAGGCCCTCAATATATTAATTATTTTGCTTGCTTTTGTTTGTTTTAGTTTAGACTGTATTACCAAACTAACAACAGGCTTAATATATTCACAGCTACTGTTAACTATAACAGGTCTTTTCTCTTTAAAAAAATTTTTATACTGCCCATTGTAAGTTCTCATTGAATCTCTATACGTTTGAAATGGTGTGACAATTTTAATATCATAGTCTTTGGAGTGAGCAGTATAAGGTTCACATCTGCTTCGTTCATTAATACTTTCCTTCTGATAAGCCAATGCCATTATTTTGTTATCGTAAGATACATTGGAATAACCAGGAATTAATTCTTCAGGAGGAGGAGTTAAGGTCTTTATCTTTTGAGCTGCACTTATAACAAAAGGTATTGCTTTAAGAATAGATACACTCCCTGACATACTGGCGTTATCTTCTGCATTAGGATGAAATGTATTAAGCCCAATAACATATCCGGCAAAATTTAATAATGGCCCTCCTGAATTTCCACCAGCAATACTGGCGTCATGCATTATAGCTAAATCACTATATTTACTTATAATTCCTTGGGTTAATGTTTTTTCATAGGCTGCCCATATTAATGGACTACCTATAGCTAAAACTTTTTCTCCCGGCACTACTAAAGGTTCATTAGGCTTTGGAGTAAACATTTTTAAAACAGAGTATTTTTCAATATTTTTTAAATTAACCCAAACAACGGCAACATCATTATGTGCATCTTTTACTAATACAAAACCTTTAACTACTTGATTTTCTCCAAATCTAACAGAAATACGATCTTCTATACCATCTACAACATGGTGGTTTGTTAAAATTAGGCCTTTTTCATCAACTAAAAAACCAGAACCGTGTTTTCTCCCCCCTGTAACAGTAACCACACCGTCCTTTACACTATTATAAATCTTTCTGGCCTGAGAGTATTCTCTTTTAAACCCAGGCGAAGAAGTTTTATTTTGAGCCTGTAAAGAATCGCTCACTTTACTATTTTCTGTGTTTTCTTGAGAAAACGCTTTTAAATGAGAAAAAGATAAAATAAATAAAAACAAAAATACAATATATAATTTACGTCTCATTATCAAAATACCCCTATGTAAAAATAATATATCTTTTTATAGAATTTATAATAAAAATAATAAAATTAATTTTATTTACAGTCAAGATAAAATTAAGAATAACCATTTAAATGATATAATTTTGCTTAATTAAACTTAAATAAAATTATTCAATATCAAAAGTTTTTAGAGTTTTTATACTTTAATTTATCAAAAGCTCTTTACAGGCTTTAAATTTTATTTAATACTATTGTTTTATTACATTTAATGATGAGCTAGCAATGATGGACAATAATCAAGATAAACTGGAAGTAGTAAAGACAACTCAAAAAGCTGTAGAACAAATGAAAATTGATGACATTGAAGAGGCACCTGATCAGGCTTACGCAACTTTTCAATGTCAATACTGTGGTCAGGAAAAAATAGTTGCAGGTTCCATAGTTTACGATGGATTTGTCCTTTGTAACGACTGTGTGTTGTTAGCAGAAGTAGGCTTTGCTTTAAAGAAGTTTGATAATATAAATACGTTGCTTGACTCGATGGAAGATAAACGATTTGAAACTTTATACAGCAGGATTTTTGATCAGGAAAAAGAAGAAAACGAAAATAACAGCAACAATAACTAGAAATCTTACAAAAAAATAAATATAATAAAAGAGCATAGGGAGTCAATTCATGAATTTTAATAATATGAAAGTAGGTTTAACATTTGATGACGTATTGTTATTACCTCAAGAATCCGATATTTTACCAAAAGATGCTGATGTTACGACAAATTTAACCAAAAAAATAAAGTTAAATATACCTTTGCTTAGTGCAGCAATGGATACAGTAACAGAATCAGAGCTTGCAATTAGTATTGCAAGAGAAGGTGGTCTTGGTGTTATTCATAAAAATATGACAATTGAAGAACAAGCTCAGGAAGTTGAAAAGGTTAAAAAGTCCGAAAGTGGCATGATAATGAATCCCATTACAATGAGTCCTGACCAAAAAATATGTGATGCTCTTCAAATTATGAAAAAATTCTCTATATCAGGTTTACCAATAACAGTTAATGGTAAACTAGTCGGAATTTTAACAAATAGAGATTTGAGATTTGAAACAAACCTTGATCAAAAAATAGAAAATTTAATGACAAAAGAAAATCTTATTACAGCACCAATTGGAACAACTTTACCTGAAGCAAAAAAATTACTCCATAAAAATAGAATAGAAAAACTCCTTTTAGTTGATGATGAGTTTTATTTAAAAGGGTTAATAACCATTAAAGATATTCAAAAAGGAATTAAATACCCAAATAGCTGTAAAGATGAACATGGAAGGTTAAGAGTAGGTGCAGCTATTGGAGTTGGAGATGACAGAGATGTAAGAGTAGAGCGATTAATCCAAGAGGGTGTGGATATAATCTGTATAGATACAGCTCATGGTCATTCCCAAAATGTTATCAATTCTGTTAAAGAATTAAAATCAAATTATCCTGATTTACAAATAATCGCCGGCAATATTGCAACAGCAGAAGCAGCTGAAGCACTAATTAAGGCTGGTGCAGATACTATTAAGGTTGGCATAGGACCAGGTTCAATCTGTACAACAAGAATTATAGCCGGAGTGGGTGTTCCTCAAATTACGGCTATTAATGATTGCTACAAAATTGCAAGACAATACAATATACCTGTTATTGCTGATGGTGGTATCAAATTCTCTGGAGATATGGTTAAAGCTTTAGCTGCCGGAGCCCATTGTATTATGATAGGCAGTTTATTTGCAGGAACAGAAGAAAGCCCCGGTGAAACTATTCTTTATCAAGGAAGAACCTATAAAATATACAGAGGTATGGGTTCTATAGGTGCAATGTCAAAAGGTAGCAAAGACAGATACTTCCAAAGTGAGGTTACAAATAGCAGCAAATTTGTTCCGGAAGGAATAGAAGGCAGGGTTCCTTATAGAGGTAGTTTAGCATCTAATGTTTATCAATTAATTGGTGGTTTGCGTTCATGTATGGGATACACAGGATCTAAAAATCTTTGTGACTTAAGAGAAAATACACAATTTATTAAAATATCATCAGCAGGCTTAAAAGAAAGCCATGTTCACGATGTAATTATTACTAAAGAAACACCAAATTATAGGTTAGACTAAAAGACTGCTTATTAAAAAAAATTATTTAGCATTAATTTATGGGCAGTGTACTTGTATTAACTATACTAACTCAAAAATGCTTTTCAGATTATAAGTCCAATAAAATAAACTTTTCTCTGAAAAGAGTAATCTGAAATCTAATTGAGAACCAGTATATATAATTATAATTTTTTTAAAATAAGGTAAAAAAAATGATCGAAACAACAGTTAAGTTAGATAAAATACTCATTTTGGACTTTGGCTCACAATACACACAGTTAATAGCACGAAGAATAAGGGAACAAAGCGTTTATTGCGAAATTCATCCTTTTAATTATAATATTGATAAAATAAAAGACTTTAACCCAAAAGGCTTAATTCTCTCTGGCGGTCCCTCCAGTGTTTATGATACAAATAGTCCGTTTTGTGATAAAGAAATTTTTAATTTAAATATTCCAATACTTGGTATTTGTTATGGAATGCAGCTTATGTCTCATATATTAGGCGGAAAAGTTGAGCATTCACCTAAAAGAGAATATGGAAGAGCAACAATAAATCTAAAAAACAATAACAGTCTATTTAAAAATATTAACTTCAGTGATATTGATGTATGGATGAGTCATGGTGATAAGGTTATAGAAACACCTAAAGGATTTTCTACACTTGCTTCAACTAATAATTGCAAGTTTGCAGCAGTGGCTGACTTCACTAAAAATCTTTATGGCGTACAGTTTCACCCTGAAGTTGTTCATACTGCAAATGGTCAAGATATTTTACGTAATTTTATTTTTTCAATTTGCGATTGCCAAAACAACTGGAATATGAAAAACTTTATAGATACTAAAGTTGAAGAAATAAAAGAACAAGTTGGCGATAAAAATATAATCTGCGGTCTAAGTGGAGGGGTTGACTCTTCTGTAGCTGGGGTTTTAATTCATAAAGCTGTTGGTAATAAATTAAAATGTATATTTGTTAATAATGGCGTATTAAGACAAAACGAAGCTGAAAAAGTAATAAGAATTTTCAGAGATAGCTTTAAAATAGATTTGATCTATGTTGATGCAGAAGAAAGATTTTTAAACAAACTTAAAGGCATTACTGATCCTGAAGAAAAAAGAAAAATTATCGGCAATGAATTTATAAATGTATTTGATGAAGAAGCTAATAAGATAGAAAATGTAGAATATTTAGCTCAGGGAACTTTATATCCTGATGTTATAGAAAGTATCTCGTTTAAAGGACCCTCTGCAACAATAAAAAGTCATCATAATGTTGGCGGATTGCCTGAAAAAATGAAACTCAAGTTAGTTGAACCTTTTAGAGAACTATTTAAAGACGAAGTCAGACTGGTAGGTCAAGAGTTGGAAGTTCCTGATGAGATAGTTTTCAGACAACCGTTTCCAGGACCTGGTCTAGCTATAAGAGTTATAGGTGAAGTAACTAAAGAAAAACTTGAGATATTAAGACAAGCCGACCATATTGTTGTAGATGAAGTTAAAAAAGCTGGTCTGTATAAATCAATCTGGCAATCTTTTGCAGTTCTGTTACCTGTAAAAACAGTAGGTGTAATGGGTGATGAGCGAACTTATGAAAATGTCTGCGCAGTTAGAATGGTTGAAAGTCAAGATGGAATGACAGCTGACTGGGTAAAGGTTCCTTATGAAGTTTTAGGCATAATCTCTAACCGTATAATAAACGAAGTAAAAGGAATCAACCGTGTGGTTTATGATATTTCATCAAAGCCACCGGGAACCATTGAATGGGAATAAAAGCCTATTAAGCCATTCATAAGCTTAAAGCTAAGACAGAAGTATACATAAATATAATTGATAAAGACTAATTGATGCATTTCTTGCGGAAATTAGTCTTTATATTTAGCTTTATTAAAAAATATTCAAGTTCTTATTTTTTAGTGCGATTAATCTTAATGTAAGGTAGTAACAAAATTCTTTTTGTAAAAGTGAAGACGTTCTATCACTTACTTAAGTAGATCATTTTGATATTTATTGGGAGTAGCAAATGTACGACGCTAATACTGATACATTTGGGGCTGTAGCAACTTATACAATACTAGCTTTATACTTGATTAACCCTAAGATTGCTATCTTTCTTATGAGTTTTGGGGTTGCTTTCTATTTAGCATTTGGGGGTTAGCTGTTTTGAGGCATAAAGTGTTTTTGGGAGCATTTTATAATACTCCCACATAAAAAAATTTATTTTTCTCTAATCTTCTGCTTCGTCAGGCTTATCTTGTTCTGACTTTTCTTCAGTGACATTAAAAGTGGTTACAACAGGATAATCTCTGGAAAAAATATGTTTATTATTACATTCAACATAAAAAGTAACCTTTTCAACTCCTTTATCAATATAAAAAGTTAAATTTTGAGCCACTGCATTAAATACATAGTCAGGATTCGGAACATTTATCTTAACATTGCCCGGTGTTTTTATATTATTTTTAATTTTAATTTTAAAAATAAGGTCATATTCCCCTTTTGACCAACCAGGGTCACATATAAATGCCAAATCAAAATCAAATTTTGCCGGCAAAAATACAGCTGAAAAATCATTCCAAATGTTTACAGCTGTTAGCCTATTATTTTTCAGATAAGCAGTTTCCGCTATTAAAAAATATTTTCGTCTCACCTGTCAAAGCCCTCTTAAATAAACTCAGATTAATAAATATTTGATCTTAAATAGAAATGAAAACCAACAGATTTTTGATTCTCGTCTCTTTTTCTTCCTAATGGAATACCAAAGTCAGTATTAACACTTAAATATCGACCCAACCTATACTGAAAGCCAAATCCGACACTCAAGAGCACCGCACATCTGGTTTGCGGTATAATGCAGTTGTAGAAAGAAATAGGGGTAAAATATGACTACATTTTTTATGCTTGGAGTTGAAGGAAAATTAAAAAATAATAAAATTCTTGAAATTGATAAATTAATAAACTGGAGCAGATGCTTAAATCATCTTCGCAAAATTCATAAACAAGACGAAAGCCTTATGGGCGGTCAAGTTCCTTACGACAGGCTAAAAATGTTTAAATCTATTTTGCTTCAAAACTGGTATAGCTTATCTGACGAGCAACTTGTTGAGGCATTGAGCGCTAGAATTGATTTTATGGCATTCACGGGCTTTGAGCTGTCTGATACAATTCCTGATTCTTCAACATTTGGAAGATTTAGAAATAAATTAATAGATAGAAGTCTTGATGAAAGGCTATTTAGAGAAATCAATAATCAACTTGAGAAATTAGGATTAAAACTAGAAAAAGCTCAATGTGCAATAATAGATGCAACAATAGTAGAATCTGCAAACCGCCCAAAACGTATAATTACTGTAGAAAATGACAGAGAAGAATCAGGATTAAAAATAACTCAAGAAGAATCTAAAGATCCCGATGCAAAATTCCTGAAAAAAGGTAAAAAATATTACTTTGGTTATAAAAATTTTGCAAATGTAGATGAAGAAGGTTTTTATGATAATACTCACACTGAACCCGCCAACTCTGCCGAAGTAAATAAATTAGAAAAAATTATTGAAAAATCAAAAGCAAAAAGTGTTTTGGCTGATAAAGCATATTCAAGCAAGGCAAATAGAACGATGTTAAAAGAAAAAGGTAAAATTGACGGTATAATGCATAAAGCACAAAAGAATAAACCTATTTCACCTCTGCAACAATACCTGAATAAACAAATTTCAAAATGCAGATTTGTAGTAGAAAGATCATTTGGAACGCTGAAAAGACAATTTAAATTTACAAAAGCAAGTTATGCAACAACAAGAAAGGTACAAGCTCAATTCACCTTTAAAGCTATATGTGCGAATCTTTTAAAAGCAGTGAATAAAGTGCTTAATGGTGATGTTATTCTCAATTATAGCTACCCAAAGGAGAAGTATGCCTAGTTTTCCGAAAATTAGTCGTAAAAGCCTTGATTTAAAAACTTACAAGCATAAATAATTGCTAAAAATTCATTTTTCTTTGACTTTTCATAAATATCTTGGGCTTGTGCAGTAGTCTTATAATATAAGAATAATTCTTTTCATCCTAATTCGCCTTTTTTTTATATTTAGTGCTAATATAATAATAGTAGGTAAAAAAGTAATTTTCTTTAAGTTTTATCCTTATACAACATTCAAATTTAATTATATATCTTTATTAAAGAATTAAGAGCTTACAACATCAAATTCATAAACATTTTTCCAGGTATCAAATCCACCCTCTAGCTCCATGACAGGATATCCCCTTTCTGATAACTTCAAAGCAACTTTTGCAGCCAAATGACATTGTTCAGTGTAGCAATAAACAATATTTATCTTACTTTTTGATAAACTGTTAATTCTTACATTTATATCTGCTGCTGGTATTGATATAGCCTTAGGGATATGACACTTATCATATTCTTCTGCTTTTCTAACATCAATAATTTCAATTTGTTCATCATCCAAGCTATTTTTTAACTCTACAGGACCTAATGTAAATGCAAGCTTATCTTCGAAAAATTGCATTGCCCTTTGTGTTTGTTTTGTAATATTAGAATACTTCAACATATTATATGCCTCCTTTGTTTTGCCAATAATTAAAAACCGTTTTTTAAACTTTAAATAAGTGGTAAAAATATTTAATCAGGCACATGTCTAAATAAAAGATTAATAAACAATATTTTTTAAATCAAAAAAATGTTATTATATAATTAATATACTACTCATAAATTGAATTTTAGAAATATGGATAAGCTAATAAAAATAAAAAATCTTATAAAAGAGTTTCCTATACAAAAAGGCTTCTTTAATAAAAAAGTTGGGGCAGTACATGCCATAAACAACATAAGTCTGGATATTTATAAAGGTGAGACTCTTGGTTTGGTTGGAGAGTCTGGCTGTGGAAAAACTACAACCGGCAGATGTGTTTTAGGATTGGAGATACCAACAAGTGGAACTATTCTTTTTGATGATATAGACACTAACAATTGTGATACTGCTCAGAAAAAAGAATTGAAAAAAAGGATGCAGATAATCTTTCAAAATCCATACTCCAGTCTTAACCCCAGAATGACTATTGGAGATACTCTCAAAGAGCCGATAGCTATACATAAGCATTTCTCTAAAAGCGAAATCGATACAAATATCAAAAAGCTTCTTGATGTAACTGGATTGCCATCAACTGTATTGAATAAATATCCTCATGAATTCTCCGGGGGACAAAGACAAAGAATAGGTATTGCAAGAGCTTTGGTTTTAAATCCTGAGTTTATCGTAGCGGATGAGCCTGTTAGTGCATTGGATGTCAGTATTCAGGCGCAGATTATAAATTTGCTTCAAAATCTTAAAAAAGAGCTTGGTTTAACATATTTATTTATATCTCACGACTTGAGTGTAGTTCAATATATTAGCGATAGAGTTGCAGTAATGTATTTGGGTGAAATTGTTGAGTTAGCCTATACGGAAGAATTATTCAATAATCCTAAACATCCATATACACAAGCATTATTAAGTGCCATACCAACTCCTGATCCAAATAACAGTGCATCCAAGCGCATCTTGTTAGCTGGAGATATACCTAGTCCAGCAAATCTACCAGAGGGTTGTAAGTTTCATACTCGTTGCAAATATGTTATGGATATATGTAGAAAAGAAATTCCTCCTGCTTATAACGTGCAAGATAATCATCAAGCGGCATGTTACTTATGTAGAGAGGACTAATCCAAATACTTATACTTAATATTTCATTTTTTGGTAGTGGTCTGAAACAAAGTGAAAAATAAAACGTCATAAATATCATTCCAAAAAATGAGGAATGATATTATGATTAAAAATATTGGATTTTGTACAAAATGTGGAAGTGAAAATATAGTTAAAAATGGTCATAATGTTTCCGGTCAACAACAATACCTCTGTAAAGATTGTAAAGCCCGCAGAAGTCCTTGATTCTGAAAAGCGATATCCGAAGGAAAAGAAAAGAAGAAATTATTAGAGCTTACTTTGTATGATTTCTGGCATGATCTTGCTTACACGATTGTTTATTATTAATTATAATTTATCACTTAAAAATTAACCACTACCATTTTTTATTTATACTGCTCATCAATTAAATTTCAGATTACTCTTTAGAATGAGCTTATAAAAAATAAAATTGACCATTTCATTTTTAACGCTCCCGCTTCGCAATTC
>JANQLL010000034.1 GCA_028280605.1 Candidatus Gastranaerophilales bacterium | reverse complement strand
TCATCAATTAAATTTCAGATTACTCTTTTCAGAGAATAGTTTATTTTAATAACTTTAACTCGATTTAATAATCTGAAAAGTATTTTAGAGGGAGTATATAAATTTTTGTAACAACCTTTTAAATATCATGATAAATTTCAACAAACATGCTATAATATATATTAAGTATATAAAAATGGTATTTATTGGTCTATGAAAATCACACAATACGTAAAAACTTTATTATTACTTTTCTGGAATATGATAGCATTCCTATGTGGGACTATTTCAGCAAATAATATTGCAGTTTGTGAAAAGCATTTATTTTTTGTTGCTACGTATATTTTTAATTATTTTTATATAACATATAATATTTTTAAAAAACTAAAAAATAAAATAAATTTAAAAGAAAATAATAGCACTGCCAAAACACAGGTAGAGGCAAAGCATACATATAAATGTAAAAATTCTGTATCAAACAGAATGAACGCTAATAACAACAAAGCAAATCAAGCATTAAAAAATGCTGATTACTTATACAATGAGGCTTTAAAGGCTGCTTTAGCCAAGCAGAATTTAATTTTAAAAGAGCAAATTATTCGCTTACAGGATAAGTGTGCCCTTTTATACCTCGCTCAAGTCTAGTCCTCCCTTAAAGGGGCCAAAAAAATTTTTATTCTCTTTACGGCTAAAAGAGAGGGATTTTGTAATGGGTGCATTTCTGGCGTACAGAAAGCCACCCATTTTTCAACTAAATTTCACTATCTTGAATAACTATTCCGGTTTTTTCCAATAATATGCTTGTTTGATTATTTTCATGTATTTTTATGTCATTAATTATATCTTTATTATGAAAAAGCAGTGTCCTAATTGACGTTAAAGCCTCTTTAATATAATCAATGCTGTTGTGGTTATCAATTAGTATTGTCAATTGATCGGATATTATATTGGAAATGGCATGTAGTGTATTTAAATCTCTATAGGCTCTGTCTACACCTTTTATAGCTATGCCTTTAATCTTTTCTGCATCTATATTTTGATTATTGTGCTTAATGTTCATTTTATTAAAATTACCTATGCTTAAAGCTAAAATTTATTTGCTTAGTGCTTTAAGTATAATGTACTAAAGATTGAGCAAAATGTCAACAGTTTTTGCGTAGGATATAAAGCATTATGTAATTAGGTTTGAACATAAAGTTTAATATTTAGATCATTATGCTATACTTGTTTGAGTAGTGTTATCAAATAGGATTTAAATAAATGATAAAAGGGCATTTATCACGCCTTATGGGTGAAAAAAGGTTGACTATTAAAGAGGTACACGAGGAAACAGGGCTATCAAGAAACACCATTTCATCAATTTATAATGAAAAAGCAAAAATGATCGACCTCGACACCCTGGAAAAGCTTTGCGCTTTTTTAAATTGTCAGGTTGGCGATTTACTGGAGTATATAGAAGAGTCTTAATACAAAAGCAAAGCAGGATTAATCAATGACTGAAATAGTACCAATAGAAGTAATAGAAAACAAGATATTTATAATACGCGGCCAAAAAGTTATGATAGATCGAGACTTGGCTGAGTTATACGGTGTAAAAACTATGGTCTTAAATCAAGCTGTTAAGCGTAATATTAAAAGGTTTCCAGATGAATTTATGTTTCAGCTTACAGATGCTGAAAAAATGGAGGTTATCACAAATTGTGATAGGCTTCAAAAAATTAAATTTTCTCCCCATAATCCAAACGTTTTTACTGAGCACGGTGTTGCGATGTTGTCATCTGTATTAAAAAGTGAACAGGCTATAGCTGTTAATATTCAAATTATTAAAGCTTTTGTCAAGCTTAGAGAAATGGTCTTAGCTCATAAAGAATTATCAATACAGTTAAATGAGCTAGAAAGAAGGTTTATGCAGTACGCTCATGACAATTCAATAGAGCAGCAGGAGCAAAACAAAAAAATAAACGAAATATTCCGGTGTTTACAATATCTTATTGATATACATAAGCCTGATAAAATAGGTTTTAACACAGAAGATTAGAACCGGTAACAATTTGCGACCGGTTCAATAAGAATTTTTTAAGTAATTGCATTGACGTATGTATTTAAATCTTTCATATATCCCTGATCTTTGATACCGTTGCCATAAGGTTGACTAGCTTCCATTGCTTCTTGCTGCATCATAAATTGACGAATTGGCGTAGGTCCCTGTCTTCCAAATACAGGAATCGGTGGAAGATCTCCCCCATATCCGTAGTTATTAATGGGCATATATGGCATTTCATAACCATTATTAAATCTATAATAAGAATTTGGATTATTAAAAATATCATCAGATGTTGTTCGCTGGAAGATAGCTTTTCCAATGCCACTACCAATTAAGCCTCCAAGTATCGTACCGACAGTAATACCAATAGCACCAACTCCTGTAGCTGATACAGCAGCGCCGGTTAATGCCGCACTTAGACCTGTAGTAGCTGTTCTGCTGGCTTCACCTCCGGCATCTTTTATATCACCATCGAGAAACTTGCCTATAGTTTTAAATACACCGGGTATAAGACAAACACCTAATGTAAAAGCCGTTGCTAAAAATGGCAATCTGCCTGCACTAGGGGTAATATTTTGAGCGCTTGATACTCCTATACCGTTAAGTATGGACTTAATTCCTTTACCTATACATTCTCCACCTTGGGCAATAAAGTTATTGTTGCCATTTGTCGGGTTTACAAAACTTTCCCCGGTTCTTAATCCGTTCCAAAGTTTTGAAAATCCGTTAATAGGAGCTGTTATTATTTTTTCAAGCCAATTTCTGCTAGCTGCACTACAAGCAGAGTTTCCGGTTGCTGCATTTTTCGTAAATGTATCTACATTGCTAGTAAATGTATTCCAATGTTGAGGAGCTTGACCTACAGCATTTTGTGCTTGCCATATACTATTTTGACCTGTTTTATTTATTTCCATTCCCAATTTTTTATCCCCCAAAATCATTCCTAAATATTAAAAAAACAAATAATTAAATTTATTGCTTTAAATCCGGTTTTTTCAAGAGATATTTTACAATAGTTAACTTGAGTTAAATTTTTAATTCTTTACTTTACTTTTTTATACTCAATCGGCAAGTATTCATTTAAGGTTCTTATCATAACTTTGTCGTTTTCTATTGTTATTATTTGCGGATTAGAATTTAATGTTGACAGTAAATTCTAAAAATTTTAATAATTAGTATGCTTTGTAGTCACCCAAGCTTTCAAGGTATGCTTTAGAGTTATCGATGGTGTCTTTGCTTGCAAGAACAGATATAACAGATGGATTCGCAAAGTGCTTATTTGC
>JANQLL010000033.1 GCA_028280605.1 Candidatus Gastranaerophilales bacterium | reverse complement strand
TCATCAATTAAATTTCAGATTACTCTTTTCAGAGAATAGTTTATTTTAATAACTTTAACTCGATTTAATAATCTGAAAAGTATTTTAGAGGGAGTATATCATTTATTTTATCAAATTTTAAAAAGTTTAAAAGGCAAGCAATTTGTTGGCTATTTCAGTTGTTTTTTATTATTTTTATATAAATGAGTATTTGATTTTAAATATATCGTTAGTCAACTAAATTAAAAATATTATATAAGCAAACAATATGAAAATTAAATATCCTGATATTTCTTTTCATTGAAGAATTGGTAGGATATTTTGTTAATAAAAATAAACAGGATATAAAGTTCAAATCTTTTGTATATATTTGTTAATTTTTTGCCTTTTTGTAAAATTAGCATATTCATATTGTTTTTATATAATTAGAGGCTATTAAGGTCAAAATAGAGAGTTAACTAAATTTTGAGGTAAAAAAAATGGGAATTCATAATTCTTTTATAAGGTTTCAACCTGCTGCTAATAATAGAATGACAACAATGGCAGTTGGAGAAGAAGGTGGCGATTGCCCACTAAAGGGGAAACCACCTGTGTCTGGTGAACCTATAGCATATACAAAAGCAATGCATGAAGGCGGTGGATGTTTTCCTCCTAAACAGTGGCCACCTGTTGGTCCACCTATAAAGCCACCTGTAGCAACAACAATGGCGGTAGGAGAAGAAGGCGGTGGAACAATGCCACCTCCTAAACAATGGCCACCTATTGGTCCACCTATAAAGCCACCTGATCTAACAACAATGGCAGGAGGAGAAGAAGGCGGTGGAACAATGCCACCTCCTAAACAATGGCCACCTATTGGTCCACCTATACCGCCTGATGTAACAACAATGGCAGGAGGAGGAGAAGAAGGCGGTGGAACAATGCCACCTCCTAAACAATGGCCACCTGTTGGTCCACCTATACCGCCTGATGTAACAACAATGGCAGGAGGAGGAGAAGAAGGCGGTGGAAATGACATACCTAAATGTCCGCCATATCCTGGACCACCTCAAGGCTCAACCGAAGCTGTTGGAGAAGAAGGCGGTGGATCTGATATAAATAACATTCGGGATATAGTCAAGCAATTTAGACAGTTGGCAAAATCTGGCGATTTTGAGCAAATAAAGCAACTGTTCTTAAACTTTCAAAGAATGTAGTGATTAAAAATAAAAGCTGAAGCCCAGTATTATAATAAAGTACAGCGCATTTCTTTATTAATAAGGAATGCGCTGTCTTAGTGACTTTATTACTTATTACCCACCGGTCCTATTTTTAGACTATTTTTGTGTAATTTACTTTACCCTTGATTTTTTATAAGTAAAATATTTATACGATTGATTGTTTAAAATAAATATTTGCCCTTTATGGGTTGGGATTTGGTAACTATAAGCGGATTGGGAAACATGGATAAAAATATATTAAACAAAATCTTTGCAGGTACACTTTTAGCAACAAGTTTATTTATCTTAAATACAGATACGGCATATTCTAAAATATTTAGCCGTAAGCCACGTGACATAAACGCACATTATATTTTGAATAACGACAAAAGTGCAGTTGTTTATATTAATAATCAGGAAATATTTAAATATACGCAAGGCGTTAATAAGTTTACACCTGAGGATAGGGCTAAATTTTTTATTACAAGATTAAAAAAATATTTAAGAAAAAATAAAGTTAAAAATATTAAACCTTTTACTAATGAAAAATGTACTTATCAAATAAAAGGAAAAAAACAGGTTTTGTTGGTTATAGACAAAGGGGTTCAATGCAATAAAACTTATATGGATGACAAGGTCGTAGAAATAACTGATAAAATAAGGCAAGCACTTGGTGGAAAAAAACTTAAGAAAAAAGATTTGAAAAATTTAAGATATATTAGAAAAATTCCGGGGATTGACTACTGTCTATCAGATACCGGCGTTGCTTCCTGGTATGGGGATAAGTTCCATGGTAAGCAGGCAGCAGATGGCAGCATTTATAATCAGTATGAAATGACCGCTGCGCACAAAACATTGCCTTTGGGTTCTACAGTGAAGGTTACAAACCTGAAAAACGGCAAAAAATGTATAGTTAAAATAACTGATCGCGGACCTTTTGTTAAAGGGCGTATTATTGATCTTTCTCGTGCTGCAGCGCAAAAGGTGGAAATGATTTCTGCCGGGCTTGCAAAGGTAAAAATTGAAGTCTTGGATTAGGAAAGAAACAAAAAAATTTTTATTATTACCTTAGTTTGAGAATCTTTTTTACTTATGGAGTCAAGAGCTTGTTAAGTATTATGAATTGACATTTTGTTTAAATAATTTATAATATGTATACGTCGAGACTGCGTCGTTTTTGCAGGATTGAGTGAAAACTCAGCTCGACGTTTTTTTCTGTCTATTTTTTGATAATATCCCATCAGTTAGCAGTTGTGTTCATCAATTCTAAAAAAATAATATATTATTCAAATATTTTTATTAATTTATTAAATACATCAATATTATCGACTACTACAATTTCTAATTTATTTATAGCTCTTGTTATTTGTTGAAAAAACATTTGTAAAGTTACATAAGGAATTCCAGTCATATCACGAGCTTTTAATATATTGCCATCATAATAAAAATGCTCGCCTAAAACTACTATAACATTTTCAAATTCTTGTCCAACAACTTCGTGAGAATTTCCTATTTTGCGAGGGTTCAAGCTAGCAATATCAGCATATTCATTATCATAATATAGACTTGGTGTGTATGAAATATAAGAATGGTTGCTCTTTGTAGAAATATAATTATTGGCATCTTCAATTTTACTGAAATAGACTATATCTATATTTTGACTGGAGGCTTTTAGAGTTAATTTTTTGTTTAAATCTAACATAATTTTTATAAAGCTAGATAATTCCTTATTGGTTCTTATTTTACTATTTAATTTTAATATTTTTATTTTATCTTGATTCTTCGTAAGAATATCAATAATTTCACCTTCGCGATTTCCCAGTGTTTGTTTTCTATCCCCGCTCATTATCAGAATAATGTTATTTATATAAATATAGTTATTGAACATTTCAGAAAACTGCTCAGAAAACTGCTCGTCATTAATTCGTTGAATTTCATCAATTATTATAACACTAGGGTATTGTTCACTAAATAATTGTTCCCAACATTTCATTGGTTGAATATTCCACTTGAATTCTTTTTTCAGCGTTTTATGACCAGTATTTAACTTGCCACAATGTATAATACCAATTTTATCACCTGCTTCGATATATTTTTTAGCAAAATGATATGTTAATAGTGTTTTGCCACTACCTGCTTCACCTGTAATGAAGAAGTATTTAACGCCATTTTCAGTTTCATTTATAAGAGTTTTTTCTATCTCTTCTTGCTCTTGCGTCAAGAAATATTTACCATTTATAAATTCAGTAGTTTTCCTAAATGGCGATATCAAATAATTGCTTGGTTCAAATAGTTCGTTTAAATTTCCTTCATAAAATTTTTCATCATTGTTTTGATTTTTAATTACTTCAACTAAGTCTTGATAATCCGATTGAATTAATTCATTATTTTTATTCAATTTATAAATTACATTCTCTTTCTCTATATAAGTAAATAAATGCAACTTTCTTTCTAAAAACTTTAAATAATACTTATTACGTAAGGACTGTTTTTGTACCTTATTTATATCTTTAATTTCTCTTTTGTATTCAATATTTAGTACACTTAATTTATTTATCCTAAGTAAATCGAATTCCTTCCCTATTTGCGGTATTTTGTAGCCTATGTAAAAACTATTAAATTTTTCTAAAGTCAAATTAGAATCCGTGGCTTCCAAAGTTTCAATCAAACTTTTTAAGGGGGTTAGCTCGTTATCTTTTATTTCTAATTCGTAATTTTTGCAACTTAAATAATTTAGATATTCTTTTGGAATATTAGTACTTCCATTTTTATCATATACTTCAAGCAAGCTTTTTAGATTTACTACTTTCATTTTAAAGTTCCAGTTTAAATTATAATATTAAAATATTGATTTTTTTTATATGCCTTTCCGTCCCAGCTACTCATTATTTATCAGTTTAAATTGATTATAATAATAAAATATTAATCATACAAATATTTAAATACTTTTATTCTAAACAGAAATTTATACCCCACTCATAGCTTTTATATCAATACTTTCATCTGTTAAGTCAACTCTAAAAGAAGAGTATATCTGATTAATTAAAGAGAGCAAAAAGTTTCTTGTAATTATCAACAATAGAGATATCATGATAGTAGTATTCGCAAACAGTTTGAGATATTATATAATACAATAACAAATCAAACTAAAGGGGAAGACCTTGACAATTATTCCATCACATAATGGGGACAAAGCAAATACAAGCAAGCCAAAAAGCCCAAGCACTCGCCAAAATATCACACCGGCTGAAACAGAAGTTGATAATGGCTTTGAAAGTGATATAAGGCCCAAATGCCTAAAAGATTATCTGGGGCAAAGCCAGCTGAAAGAAACTTTGAAAATAAGTATTGAAGCGGCTAAATATCGTGATGAGGCAATGGATCATCTATTATTTTACGGACCGCCAGGGCTTGGCAAAACAACTTTAGCCAGTGTTATTGCTAATGAAATGGATGTGAAAATAAAAATTACTTCTGCTCCTGCGCTGGAGCGACCTAGAGATATTATCGGAATCTTAATGACTTTAAAGCCTAAAGAAATTTTGTTTATTGATGAAATTCACAGGTTAAACAAAGTTGCGGAAGAAATTTTATACCCTGCGATGGAAGATTTTTCTATTGATAGAACTATTGGCAAAGGTCATAGCACAAAGACGTTAAGAGTTCCTATTCCTAAATTTACTTTGGTAGGTGCAACAACCAGGGCGGGTTCTTTGTCGGGACCGTTACGAGACAGATTTGGTATTATACATAGGCTGGAATTTTATAATAAAGAAGAGTTAACTGATATTGTAAAAAGAACAGCATCTATCCTAAATGTAGAAATTTGCCAAGGCGGCGCAGAAATTATCGCTATGCGATCAAGAGGCACCCCAAGAATTGCAAACAGGTTGCTAAAAAGAGTTAGAGATTATGCGATAGTTAAATCTGATGGTGTTATTACGGATAAAATATCTTCGAAAGCACTTGATCTTATAAAAGTTGACAAATTTGGGCTTGATACCACTGATAGAGATTTATTAAAACTTATTATAGAAAAATATGAAGGTGGGCCTGTAGGTATAGAAACAATTGCGGCGGCTCTGGGAGAGGATGCTAAAACAATAGAAGATGTTTATGAACCTTATTTGATTCAAGCCGGATTTATTGCAAGAACCCCCAGAGGAAGAAAAGTTTGCAGCTCAGGCTATGAGCATTTAGGCTATAAGATGCCTTCTGATCAACAGTGTTTTTATTAGGTTATAGTTAGTGGAATATTATGAAGAGATTTTTATTGATTATTTTTAGCTTTGTTATTTTAGCTATATCTCCTGTATTGGCTAATCAGCAGGATACATCGAAAAATATAGAATATTCAACAGGTAAAGTTTTAGAGATTATTTCTGAAAAAGTTGATAAAAATTTGCAGGAATCGCTAGGGGAAAAACAGTTAACACAGACATTAAAAGTCAAAGTTTTAAAGGGTCCTTATAAAAATAAAGAATATGTTGTTAAAAATCAGTTAAGCGGTCATCCTGCCTATGATATTAAGTTAAAAAACGGCGATAGGGTTATTTTAGAAATAGAAAAATTTGATAATAAGACTGAAGTATACATTGCTGATAAGGAAAGATCTCCTATATTATTCCTTTTGTTTGGGTTATTTGCTCTTTTAATCCTTATTATTGGAGGAATAAAAGGTTTAAAATCGTTAATGTCGCTTGCTACAACAACGGGTTTGATTTTATTTTTATTAATACCTGCAATATTAAACAATTTTCCTATAATTATAACGTCGGTGGGTATTTGCGTTTTGGCTACGGTTATTACTATTTTTACGGTTGCTGGATTTAATAAAAAAAGTATTGCTGCAATAATCGGCACTACTGGCGGACTTATGACAGCTGGATTATTATCAATGCTGGCTATTAAACTGGCTCCTTTAAGTGGTATTACTGACCAGGAGTCGATTATTTTATGGACAGGAAGACCGGATTTGGATTTTACCGGTATTTTGACAGCTGCAATGATTGTTGCTGCGTTGGGCGCTATTATGGATGTTGGTGTTTCTATAGCCAGTAGTATTGCCGAGTGTTATGCTGTAAACAAATATTTGACAATTAGGCAGTTAATAAAATCTGGCCTGAATGTGGGAAGAGATATAATCGGTACAATGTCAAATACTTTGGTTTTGGCGTATATCGGCAGCTTTTTGCCTTTGATTTTATTAGCTGCAAATGCACCTTTTATAAAGCTTTTTAATTTAAATTCCATCGTTGCGGAGATTACTGCTGCGTTGGTTGGGAGTATTGGTATTGTTTGTTGTGTTCCGATTACTGCGGTTACAGCCGGTTACCTTTTAGTGCGCAAGAAGTGATTTTTTTATAATTAGATTTTATTAACTTACTTTAAATCATTATAACTAATCCATTTGTCGGTTTTTTATAGCTATAGTAAAATAAATATTGAATTGAAAAATCACCAAAAATTATCCCACATGAAAGGTTTTTAATTAGATGATAGAAATGCAGGTCGTAGGGGTTGCGCTGGATACAAAGTCGGGTTCCCCAATTATAATATTAAATGATAAAGAAAATAGAAGAGCTCTTCCTATTTGGATAGGTTCTGCTGAAGCCAATGCAATTATTAGAGAAATAGAAAAAGTGGACTCTGAGCGTCCAATGACCCATGATTTAATTTGTAATATTTTAGGTACAACCGGAGTAAAAGTTAAGAAGGTGGAAATAGACGACTTTGAAGAAGGCACCTTTTTTGCAACTTTATTTCTTGTTGATGAAAAAGGTAATGAGTATAAAATTGACTCCAGGCCATCTGATGCTATTGCAATAGCTATTAGGGTAAAAGCAGCTATTTTTGTTTCTTGTAAGGTTGTTTCTGCTGGTACAGTGTCTACAGATGAAGATCGAGATCATGAAGAAACAGAAAAGTTTAAGCAGTTTGTGCAAGATATAAAACCCTCTGATTTTATTAAAAAGACTGATGATCAAGGCGAAAACCTGAATTATTAGAACTTGGCGGTAATAGATAAGAGTAATTATTATTTAATTTTAGTTTTAAATTTTGTTTAGTCTCTTTGTTTATTTCATTTTTGATTAAGCCTAAAGATGATAGTCCTATTGGTGCTTCATCCTCGTAATCACAAAATAATTCTAAAAATAGTTCTATCATAATACTCCAATTCTGTTGTTATTATATATCACTTTGGTTGAGCTAACTCTAATAAAATAAACTATGCTTTGAAAAGAGTAAATTGATGACTAGTATAAAAGTAACTTTTTTTTATTCCTTATATGGTTTAAATTTTAATAACTTTATTAACTAAGTCAATTAAATAATTAAAAAAAAATTTTATTTTAATTATTTTTAATTATTATGTAATATAATATCTTTTAAGGCGGAGTAGAATGAAAGGAACAAGATGATGTCTGAAAGAAAAATAACAAAAGATATGAGTATAATTGATATCGTTCAAAATTATCCTGAAACATTGGATGTATTTGCTAAGTACGGCATGGGTTGTATTGGGTGTGCTGCCGCAAAATTTGAAAATTTAGAAGCTGGCGCAAGAGTTCATGGACTTGATCCTGATGCAATTGTTGAAGACCTTAATGCTGCTTTAAGCAAATAAACAAAAATTGAATCTATAATTATAATTAAATATTAAAAAAATTTTCGATAGCCTATTGGGGCGTAAATATCGGAAATTTTTTTGCCTTATTTTCTAATGGTAGGGTTTTAAAATTTGTTTTTTAATCTTTTTATAAGAAAATTAAAAGGTTTTTTATGCAATTTTTAAAAACATCCTTGCCTGGGGTTTATGTGATACATAATGAAATTTTTTATGATGAACGTGGAAGTTTTTTAAAGACTTTTCATTCTGATATATTTGAAAATTATGGGCTTGAGACTAACTTTCAGGAGTGCTTTTATTCCAAGTCTAAAAAAAATGTTATAAGGGGCATGCACTTTCAGACACCGCCTTATGACCATCATAAAATTGTGTATCCTGTTGATGGAAAGATTTTGGATGTGGTGTTGGACTTAAGAAAGGAGTTGCCGACTTATAAACAAGTTTTTTCTATAAACTTGAATTCTAACGAGGGTAAAGCTGTTTATGTACCTCCGGGGTTGGCTCACGGCTTTGCTGCTCTCAGTGAGGATGCAATAGTTATGTATATGATATCAACTGTTTATTCTAGACATTATGACAGGGGCATAAGATGGGATTCTTTTGGATTTGACTGGAATATAGATAGTCCTGTTATTTCCTCCAGGGATAAAAACTTTAAAACGTTGGATGAGTTTGATACGCCTTTTTAGACTTTTCGGATCTTTTAAGCCAAGTTTAATTTGATATATTATTTATTTTCTTGATATATTATAGTAGTTTTAAATTAAATAATAAAAGGTAACACTCTTGCAACTATTGCGCCTACAACGATGGAAATAATAAATGTACCTGCCCAAACTAATGTAGCTTCTTTCAAGCCTTTTTCCTTATAAATAACAATTAAAGCTGCCACGCACGGAACAAATAATGTTACTACAAGAGAAGCAATGAGAATTTGTACATCAGTAAGCATTTTTGTACTACCTTCAAGCCCTACCATTTCGAGCAATCCAATAGAAGCAAAATCTCTTCTTATAAGCCCCATTACAAAAACGTCAGAAAACTCGGCTGGGAGTTTTAATAAATTTACAACAATCGGAGATATTGCATTTTGTAGCCAATCTAGAAATCCTATTATATTTAAAATTGCTATCATTGCTGTACCTATTGTAAATACAGGAAAAGCTTCTTTTAAGAAATTTACTACTCTAAAGAAAGTTTTATTTAATGTATTATGCAAAAGTGGCATTCTCATAGGAGGTAGGTCAATGAGCAAATCGGTTGACTTGCCGGGTATTAATTTATTAAGAACAGTGCCTGCTAGTACCATTATTATAAAAACTATTGCCAGGTATAAAGCCCAAATTTTAAATCCTCCAATAGTAGCAATTAAGGCTATAATAATTCCTTGCTGAGCAGCACAAGGTATAGTGATACCTAGTATAGCAATCGCAATAGATCTTTCTTTTTTAGATCCAAGTATTCTGGTTGTAATTGTGCCCATAGCACTACATCCAAACCCTAATAATAAAGGTATTACTGCCCTACCGTTAAGACCTATTTTGTTTAAAACGCTATCTGTTAGAACCGCAAGCCTAGGTAAATACCCTGAATCCTCAAGAATTGCCATAAATAAATAAAATGTCGTAATAAGAGGAAGCAGCACGCCTATAACTATTTCTACTGTCATGGTTAATATGCCAAATTCTCCTACAAGGATTTCATTTACAAAATCAACAGGAATTATTCCTTTTACAATTGACTCAATCCAGGGGGAATATTTTTCGTCAATCTGAGTAAACAAAAAGTCTACCACTTCTCCTGATACAAAAACACCAATTACTTGAAACAGTATATACAGCATTCCAAGAGCAACCAATATTCCGGCTATAGGATTCAATAAAAGGTCACCTATAAAATCAGAGATGCTTCTTTTCACTTCCGTTTGAACTGCAACTTGTTTTATAATGTCGGAAATAAGCTTTCTTCTCTCTGTTTGAATAATATCAGCTTCTTCTCTGTTTTTATAATCTTTAGATTCAATTTCAATAATTTGGTTTATTTTCTCAGGTTGAGAAATACTTTTAGCCCTAAACATGTTTTGTACATAAGGAGTTATATTTTCTGAATAACAAATTTTATTGTCTTTAATGGAGCTAATAATGTCAGAAATACCTTGTTTATGAATAGCTACTGTTGGTATAACTTTTAATCCATATAGAGATTCCAATTTTTTACAATCAATCGTTATTCCACGCCTTCTTGCCTCATCCATTTGATTAACAACAAGAATAACAGGGAAGTCCATGTCAATTAGTTGCTGTGTTAATACTAAATCACGCTCTAAATTTAATGCGCTAACTACATTTACAATAATATCAGTTTTTTTGATGATATTTTGGGTAACTATTTCATCATCCGTATAATTACCTAATGAATAAGCTCCTGGAGTATCGATAATTTCACCAAACTCAGTAAAAGCCTTTGACACATCAACAGTTGTTCCGGGATAGTTGCTTACTTCTACATAAAACCCTGATAGTGCATTAAATATTACAGATTTGCCAACATTAGGATTACCAACTAATGCCACTTTAGGTAATTCCTTAGATGGTTCTATCTTTTTATCAGTTTCTGAACACTTGCTGCAACTTTTACAGCCATAAATACTCATTATATTTCTTTAATTTTTATTTTTTTTGACAAGTTTTTGCCTATAGCAATTGTTTGATTGTTATTACAAACAACAATCGGACCTAGCTTTGATTTAAAGCTTACTTTTTGCCCAATAGCTAAGCCAAATCTTAACGAGTCACACTTTGTTATATTATCTTCAAATCCTACTATTTCAGCAGATTTGCCTTTAGTCATTTCATATAAATTCATTTCTTTTTCAACTCCATTTTCTTAAATGATGTTTATTAAAAAAATATTAAGCATAAAAAATTTACTTTTTTGATTCTTGCTCGTAAAACTTTTTAAACTCTTCGATATAGTTATGCTTATTGCAGTAAAAATTTTTATTAAATTCAACAAATAAAGTCAATCGTTTTAAAACATCTTCTGAAACAACGTGCTCCATCTTGCATGCATTTTCCTGTGCGTCTTTTTTATTAACACCAAGAATTTTAACTAGAAAAGCGTATAAGGTTTTGTGCTTCATAACTATTTTCATTGCCATAGCTTCACCTTCCGGTGTTAGAGATATGGCATCATATCTGCCATAATTTACCAGCTTTTTTACAGCCAGGTTTTTAAGAGCCTCAGTGACTGAAGACCTGCCAACGCCAAGACGTCTTGAAATTTCAATTGCTTTAACGCCTTGTTTTTCTTGTATTATTTGATATGTTGCCTCAAGATAATCTTCAAGGCTGGCTGTTAATTTTTTGTCTTTCAATGTTATGCCTATTTTCATAGTTTAACTTTATATTTGTCGAAATCAAATGTATCGCAAGCCGAACATTTTGTCAATGTAGCTTGAGTATGTATTGAACTACAAATATTTTAGCTTCACCTATAACAACGATAACGCACGTAAAAATGGGCACTTTCCGCAAGTTGGAAAAGCACCCATTACAAAATCCGCTTCTTTTAGCCTTAAAGAGAGCCAAAAAAAAATATTCAACTGTATGTGATGTAAAAATTAAAGATTTATTGACTGCAATGATTTTTGCTTACAAAAGGGGTATAAATAGGCACACTTATCC
>JANQLL010000031.1 GCA_028280605.1 Candidatus Gastranaerophilales bacterium | reverse complement strand
TCATCAATTAAATTTCAGATTACTCTTTTCAGAGAATAGTTTATTTTATTAACTTTAACTCAATTTAATAATCTGAAAAGTATTTTAGTGGGAGTATATCACATCAATATTACTAACTTTATCTTTAGTGTTTATACATTAAGTGAGAAAGAGAAAAAAATCTATTCAAACGTAACCTTTTTAAGTAGCCCTAACCATTTTTCCCTGTCATAATCATCCGGATATCTGTTATTTTCATAGCTGACAAGATAAATATCGCTACCCACTTCTAATATTCGGCATAAGCTTAAATGATTATCTTTATACCATTCAAAAATTTTTTCTTTTGGCGAGTCTTCAACAGTTTCAAAATTGCTGATTCCACCCTTCATCTTATCGATTATAACTTTATAAGCTTTTAAGTAATGATCAATTCCTGCCCTATCAGCCATTTGTGGTAAAAAATTTACAGTGAGAACCTCAGTCCAGCCGTTTAGCTTTAACATTTCTTCTCCAGGCAGACCATAGGCTATGAATTTACCATAATCGCTTTCCCCTTCATAAGACCTTTCCCAAGGCTTATTGTCAATCTCAAGATGTACATTTCCGCCCCATTCTGTAATATCTGCCACAAACTTGCCTCTTGGGCGTGCAGCTTGTTTAACGTCTTGAGGTGGTGCATACTCTTCAATCTCTTCAGCTGCTGTACCTGGGGTATATTCTGCTTTAGTTTTTGCTATTTCCCTATCTACAACATTTTGTAAATATTCCTCATTTGGGTAATACGCTTTAATTTTTCTATAGTGCGAAATAGCCTTGGAATGATGACTAAAAGCCCTGTAGTGCTTGGCTAAGTTCATGTGCGCTAACCAAAACTTGGGGTTTATCTCTAAAGATTTATTATAATAATATAAAGCTTTGTCATATAGCTCTCCCTGGGCATAAGCCAACCCTATATAGCAATAAACCTCTTCTTTATCCGGATAATCTTTAGCTAAATTTTTTAATTCATCTATTGCAAGAGAAGGATAACCATCAGAAATATATGATTTAGCTTCGCTAAGCTTTTGTGAATAATACTCATCGCTTGCTAAAGCTTGGTTAAAAGTAAAGGTTAAACATAAAAATACTAAAAATATTTTAAATATGCTCTTCATAATAAACCGCCTCGCACAACCTAATGCCTTTATATTGTCTATTAATAGGCTTGTTTTTTTATCCCCTACTATAATGACTTTTTTATTTGTCTTTATGCCCACCCACCTCGCTTTATAATCCCATTTCAAATTTTTTGTTTATAAAGGATAAATTATTAATAGAAAAAATATAACTAAATTAATACCTGTAAAATAATTTTGAAATAATTACAAAAATTAAATAAATAAAGTTATGTTAAAAAACTACAACTAATGATGTATATTTTTTTATATTTTTTAGATGAAATTTTTACTCAAGAAATTTATCTATAATTTTTTTTTCTTATTATTATTGACTATCAGAAAAAAGAAGTTTAAAAATTACAAAAATTTTTAAAATCAAGACTAGCATTCAAATTTTTTATAGTTATAATAGTAATCAAATAGATTGATTATAGTATTTGTTTACCTTTATATACTTTTGAGATATTTAAAACATACTAGATGAATCGTTCGTGCTTGGGAAGTAGATGAGGGTTAGTAACTTGACAAACATCGTAGAAGAGAAACCAACAACTGAAAAGAAAACATTTTCAGCGGAAGAGGTTAGAAAACTATTAAACTCTGATAGTACAGAATTACAGTTTTTATGTAATGAGTTTTCGATTTCACCTAAAAAAGACAGCTCTACCGGAAAACAATATTTTTCTAAAAAAGACGTAAAAATCTTGGAGAAAATAAAAACAATCCATTCAAAAGGTAAGAAAATTCAAGAAAAATATCAGAGTGGGCAAAAAGGCAAAACTAATTTAATAACAACTCCAAAACAAAAAAGTGATATGGTGAATGTCACTAATGCAGAAATTAACGCCATTGTAGAAACAGTAATATCAACAAAAAATGATATAATCGGCAAGTTATCTAAGGTGCTCGACGAAAAACTGGAAGGCATTGATGACGTAGTTGTAGAATTAATTAGATGCAAAACAGAAAACGAAAAGCTAAAGCAAAAGTTAAACGAATTAACTAAAGACAGCTACAACCTAAAGAAGGAAGTACAATGTTATAAACCAATTGGTTTAGGGCTCTATGTAAAAAGCAAAGATGTAAACTTGCTGGATTCCTATGAAAACAAGTACATCCAAATAAAAGAAAAATAATTGCTTGGTAAAAAAAGTTATTAAAAAGCTTCTGGTTTAAATATCAGGAGCTTTTTTCGGTAATGCTGGCTTTGTTAATAAGTATACTTCCACTAAAATACTTTTCAGATTATTAAATTGAATTAAAGTTAATAAAATAAACTATTCTCTGAAAAGAGTAATCTGAAATTTAATTGATGAGCAGTATAACTATAGTCATTAATAAAAGTTTAAAAAAACATTCAGAGGATTAACTTTACATAAAAAATGTTTTATAATATATATAAGAAAATAAATTGGAAATTAAAAGAGAAATTATAGTCGCTATATCGCTAGCGGCTATTTTGTTTAACGCTGTAAGCACAATAATTGCGCCCAAGAACGCTATACAAATGAAACACTTCGTGTTTAACGAAAAGTTCTTGGCTCTTTCTCCTGCCTAGGCAGTCAGTGACTAATACAAAGATGCCAACCTTTGCATCGCTTAAGCCTTTATTTAAAGCATACAGTCTTATTTTTCACTTTTTATTTTTTTCCTATAATGATTAATTTCTTTAATTTGTGGATGGTTTAATCCAAAATTGCTAATTATTATATTGGATGCTTGCATTAAACGACTATCTGCTTCTTTATAATTACCAAGGCCAATATCAGCAATAGCTATAATTTTTAAGGCAGTAGCAATACTCGGATGGTTTTTATTAAGCAACGTTGATGATATTTTGTAAGATTGAAGGGCAAGTGGTTTAGCCTGTTTATGTTTTTCTTGCTCACAAAGTAAAATAGCAAAATTACCTAAAACCGCCGAATATGTAGTGTTGTTTTCTCCTAATACATCTTTTATTCTATCTAAAGACTTGCTATAATACGTTTCTGCCTTTTCAAACTGTTTTGTCTTTCTATAGAATTCAGCTAAATTACTTAAATACCTTGGCAGGTTTAACTTATCATTATTTGCACCTGCTACCTTTATTGCTTTTTTAAATAATTCTTCTGCTTCATTAAGCTTGTCATTGCCCTCATAGACAAGAGCTAATCCATTTATCGGCGCAGCCAAAGCTATATAGTTTTTTTCTAAGTTTTTTTCTCCTACATTCATTGCTTTTTTATAAAAATATTCAGCTTTTTCTAACCGATTAGTTTTTCTGTATAGCTCTGCTAGCGAATTAAGACTATTGTAATACTGCTCATATGGGCACTTTGACATGCTTTCTTCTATTGCAATTGATTTTTTAAGTATAGTTTCAGCTTTTTCATACATAGCCAGTTCAGAATATAATAATCCTATATTACTTATTATTATTATGTATTCTCTACTCTTTTTTTCTAAAACATTTTCAGCCAAAGGAATAATTTCATCAAATAATTTACTTGCTTCTTTAAACCTAGTAGTTGCTATATATACAGCTGATAAATTCTGTAAAGTTAATAAATAATTTTTATTTTTAAGGCTATTTTTCTTAAAATCCTCTATAGCTTTAATATAATAATACTCTGCCTCCTGATAATTTTGTAATTTTTGTGCATTTAATCCTTTTTGAAAATATAAATGTGCACTATTATTAGAGTTTTTAGAATCTAGGCTTTGTTTGATAACTTTATTCAGGTCATCTAAAGTTTTTTTTACCTGCTGAGTTTTTTCATTAGACTCACCTAACACTTGTTTGCATATTTCATATGTTTTCTCGAATTTTAATCTTGCATCAACATATTCATTTTTAGATATATTAATAATGGCCATTTTTCTTAAAGCATCCGCCTGGTTTAAGCCTTGTGTTTCTTTATGCTTTTCATATATTTTTATAGCTTCTTCTAAATACGGTTCGGCTTCATTGTACCTGCGCTGCTTTAAGTAGGCAGAAGATAAAATTCTTATAAAGTCTGCCTTAGCTAATTCTAATTCTTCGATATTTTCAAGAGTATTTATGGCTTCTAATGTAAACTTTTCTATTTTAAAATCATCATTTTCTTTAATAGCAGATTGGGTTAAAGAAAATAATTTAAGCATATTTCTTTTTGCTTCATTTATATCTTTTATTTTTAATGAACTTGGTTGGTAAACTCTTTTTGTTTTAGCATAATCAAGATTTTTATTATCTGCAACAGCAGTAGTATAAGTATTAACAGAAAGCAGCATAAATCCCAAAATGGTAATTATATAAGTTTTTTTTAACATTTTCCCCCCTTTTTTTATTTTTATATACATTAGTTTATTAATAATATTTTATGATTATATTATAATATATTTAAATTTTAAATAATTCTTTTATTTGTATAATAATTTTATCAATAAAAAGCCCTTTCTAAAAGAGGCAGTATTAACTTTTTGCAAAAGGTGTAGCGTAAAAATGAAAAAAAGAAAGTTATACAATTAGCAAAGTTAAACCTCTAATATCATCTTATTGCCTAATAAATCAAATTTCTTCTACTATTAACTTAGTAACAATTTCTTAATAATCATTCAATCTTCATGCAAAATTTTAATAAATAAGCTATAATATATATTAAGCATATAAATAATGTATCTCGTAAGAATTTAGCAAAGTACCGGATAAATAAAAAAGCATGGGTGTATTGTTTTGACTAAACAAGCTGCAAAAACTGAAGACACATGCCAAAAGGATAATGATAAATACGCATCAATCCTGTATTATCGCTTGCGCAATAAAATTGTCCTGCTGCGTCGCTTTGCCAAAAACTGTGACCTCATGGGCTATAAAGACCGCTTGCTTGAGGCAATTAAAACTTCAGAAATGCAATTTGACACGGTCGGCAAAGAATACATGCACATAATGCGTACCGGCAACTGGAGTAAATTCCTGATTCAAAAGATGGAATTTATCAATATGGGCCTTCAATCTTTTGCAATGAATATAATAGAAAGCGTTGAAGAAAGAAGAGCAGCAAAAAAGTGGCATGCAAGAAAACCCAAGACCGATCAATCAGGGTTTAGAACAACAAAAGAAGGCCTAAAAGAAATTGCAAGAAAAACATACTCCCTCGTAAGCACTAAAATACCCGATGAAATAAGAGAAAAATTCAGCACGCTGCACTTCAGGGCAGTGAATAACCTGAACGATTTAAATACAAAAATTCTCGATGAAATCGAAGTAATAAAAGATAAATTCGATGACTGCCACAGGTTTTCAAGATTATTGCCTTTAATGATGGAGCAAATGGCAGATTTAAAGCTGGAACTCCCCACAGAGTTTGTAGTGCTAAGACCATGGTCAATCAATGAATATGAGCTATCTGAAGAAACAGCAGAAAGCATGCACTTATTCAAAAAACTGACAAATATCAGCAAAAAAATATTGAGCGAACTAAAGCAAATTAACTTTAATCACGATTTGTTTACGGATAATGTACCTGATCAAGTTAGCTACAGCAATGTAAAAGAAATATTACACCTGCCGATTCCAAAAGATTGTTCAAATTCAGAACC
>JANQLL010000028.1 GCA_028280605.1 Candidatus Gastranaerophilales bacterium | reverse complement strand
TCATCAATTAAATTTCAGATTACTCTTTTCAGAGAATAGTTTATTTTATTAACTTTAACTCAATTTAATAATCTGAAAAGTATTTTAGTGGGAGTATATGTTGATGGGTTTTATTGATAGGGCAGAGGAAATTTTTTAATTGATATTAAGCGGTTTTTGACTTTCTTTTAACTTCAATAGTAAAACCTAAAGAATTTATAATACTAATCTTTATTTTGTTTTTGTAACATCTGCCATATTTCTTATAATTCTATAATCTACCTGCCAGAAGGCCAAGAGGTAAATATAGAATACCTTTTTCGTCCTGAAATAGTCTTTTCCTTAACCACTCCACTCATAAATCCCAGACTAAATTCAACTATACCCTTATAAATTTTTTCTCCATTTCTGTTATAGTGAGTTACCTCAACTTCAATATTATTTGGGCCTTTTTTGGTTTTTACAATCCTTAGCGCCTTTGCTTCTCCAACTAAAGTACTCTTATTAATATATGCTTTTGCTGAATCAGCTATTGAAAAGGCTATTTTGTTATTGTAATCATAATAAATTGCTAAAGCCTTTGCGTGAGTTGTTGTAATCAAAAATAGACTTATTACAGTTATTATTAAAGTACAAATTTTTTTCATAATTCTACTCCTTACTATTCTTTAAATAACTCTTTTTTATTATTTCTCCAGTAGCTGCATTAATCAGAATTGGATCATCTTCTTTATTTAAATACTGTAAAAACCATACGTATTTATAATTTTCATCTGTTTTCACCCTTAATAATCTTGGCATTTGCCAGTCAGAGCATATTAAATTTTTACTGTTTGCAATACGTAATGCTTCCTTGTTACCGATAGTAGGAAAGTCAAGATTGGATACATATACACACTTTGCATTTGTTTTTTTTAAATTTGCGTTAAATCTATCAACAATGCCACCATATATAACACCTTTCGGTGAGCAAAAATTAACAACCCAACTTTCAACTTCAATAAATTTTAATCGAGTATTCTTAGAATCAATGTATGTTTTGCTATTTCCAGGAAATGCGGATATAAGATTGTAGTCATATAGCACATCTATCGGCACTGATTGATTAATAGCTTCTAACGCTTCCATTCCTACTTCAATTATATTACTTGATAAAGGAGGGGGACAACTTTTAGGAGGAATATTACCGGTCAAAGCTATAGTAAAATTTGAAGTTGCACTTGATAAGTTATGAAATATTTCTAAATTTACAGACTTTGGTAATAATTCATTGCCTGTTAACTCAATTGTTTTTTCTTCGTTTGGTCCTAAATATCTGGGAATATGATTTTGGGCTGTAAATTTTGTTTTAGTAACAACCGGAAAAATTTCAGCTTGAATTTTAGTTATATGTACAGGCATACTTGTTAAATTTTTCAGCTTGAATTTTATTTTATATCTTTCGTTCGATATTGTTCGTCCTCGCATTTTATTTGGAACTACCAGTTCAAAATAATAATCTCTTAATAACTCTAAAGCTTTACCTTTGGTTTTTATTTCAGGGAGAGGCTGAGTCGGAGCAATTGCATAAAGATAAACAGGAATAATAATAATTATCCATATGACAAGTGAAATATTTTTTAAAGGAATATTTTTTAATAATTTTGATGATAAAAAGTGACTTAAAACAACTGTAACTGTACTAATAGAGACAAACCAGCTTATATCACTTAAGGGATTTCCGCTTAGCCAGTTAATTTCTTTTCCTAATGTTAACCATCTAGCAATAAGTATAATGTAAATCAATGATATAATTACAGAAGTAAAAAAAATTTTTTTATTCATTTTATCAAACTTCCCTTTTTTAAATCTTTTTTCAATATCCTCTATTTATCCAGACACCCAAATGTATAAAAATTCTGATCTCAATTTACAACAAAAATACCAACGAGTCCTGATTTGCAAATAAACTTGCAATACATTGTTACAATATATTCCCTAGGAATTTAAACTTAAGATTCGTATGAATTTAACATTAACGATATTCAGCTTTAGGGTCTTTCTATGCTCAATAAATGGTCTATGCCAAAAACAAAAGACATGCCATTTTTCAGGCATGCCTTTTTATTTAATTTAGTCTAAATTTTAATTATTTATACTGCTCATCAATTAAATTTCAGATTACTCTTTTGAATGAGTTTATAAAAAGTAAAATTGACCATTTAACTTTTTAACACTCCCGCTTCACAATT
>JANQLL010000027.1 GCA_028280605.1 Candidatus Gastranaerophilales bacterium | reverse complement strand
TCATCAATTAAATTTCAGATTACTCTTTTCAGAGAATAGTTTATTTTATTAACTTTAACTCGATTTAATAATCTGAAAAGTATTTTAGTGGGAGTATATCATAATTATTTACTCAAAATATAATTTGTAGTAAAAATATAAAATAACAAAATACTTATTGTATTTATTTATTTTTTATGATATAAGGAATGTGATTAATATAAAAATTGTTTTTGTATATTTTCTTTACATGTAAAGGGGTAATTAATTCTAAAAAAGAAAGGGTAAAATTTATGGTATTAACAACACAAGATAGCATTCCAGATGAAATTATAATAGGAAGTGATAAAAATGATTATCTGGTTGGAAACGGTGGTAATGATTTACTTTTGGCTGGTAAAGGTGATGATTATCTAATTGGTGCCAAAGGTAGAGACACAATGGATGGTGGCTCAGGTAATGATATGTTTTATGTAGATAACACTGGGGACGTTGTTCAAGATAATGAAGGAAGAGACTATGTTTTTTCTGCTGTAAGTTACACTTTGGCACCTGCATTAGAAACATTAAAACTTTCATTCAGTAGCACAGAAATAGTGCCATTAGTAGGTTTAGAGGTTTTAACCCTAACAGGAAACGCTACTATAGGGGTTGGTAATAGTTTAGATAATAACCTTGTTGGAAACTCGCAGAATAATCTGTTAGAAGGCAATGAAGGCAATGATCAGCTTTTTGGGAAGACTGGCGATGATACCTTATTTGGCGGTAGCGGAAATGACTATCTGCACGGAGGAGCTGGAATTGACAAAATGATAGGTAACGATGGAAATGATGTTTACATAGTAGATAGCAAGAAAGATAAAATAATGGAAAAAGCTGGAGAGGGTTATGATAGGATACGTTCCTCAGTGAATTACACATTACCGGATAATGTTGAAAAAATTAATTTGGTTGGAGAAGCAAAATGGGCTTTTGGCAATGCTTCTGATAACAAAATATATGGAAATTCACTCAATAATCTACTTATGGGTGCTGCAGGAAAGGATTACATTGAAGGCGGTAATGGAAATGACTGTCTGAATGGGGGAAGTGGCAATGATACATTAGTAGGTGGAAACGGTAATGATTATCTATATGGAAAAGCCGGAGATGATACATTATTTGGTGGCGAAGGAAATGACTATCTGGCTGGAGGTGACGGTAAAGACAAAATGTTTGGCGGTAGTGGCAATGACAGATATCTTGTCAAAAGTATTGATGATAAGGTTATCGACTCAGCTGGCTATGATTCTGTTAGGTCATATATTGATTACACTTTAGCACCTACTTTGGAAAAATTATTTTTAATGGGGACTGCGGTAAATGGTACTGGCAATGATTTTGATAATGCGCTAGTTGGTAATGATCATGATAATATTCTTCTTGGTAAAAAAGGCAATGATTATTTTGAAGGATATGCAGGCAATGATACTTATAAGTTTAACGCTGGCGATGGCTTAGATAAAATAGCAGACAAGGGTTCTGATGCTAATGATAAAGTTTTATTTGGAACTGGTGTACAAAAGGAAGATATTGCATTTTATGAGTCCGGCTATGATCTGAAAGTTCAGTACGGCATTGGGGATGTAATCACTATTAAAGATTACCAAAAACCTGAAAATGCAATAGAAAACTTTGAAGTTTCAACTGGCAAAACAGCAAATGTTAATGCAATTATAAATCATATAGCCGCTTATGAAGCTGAAAACGGTATTTACTTCAGCAATGTTGAAGATGTATCTAATGATGCTCAATTAATGGCTGAACTACAAGTTTATTGGACATAAATAAACTATAAATAACTAGAGCGAAGAGGCTGTCTAAAAATCAAGGGCAGTCTCTTTGCTTTGAAACTTTAGCCGCTGTGAGGGATTGGCACAATTAATTTTAAAGCTTTTATTGCTTTTTTATAGCCAATAATATCTTTATTACTTTTAAATAAATCTTTTGCTGTTGTTAAATCTCTTAATGCCTTTTTCCGACTGCCATGCAATGATTCGGTAATACCTCTTGTCAGATAAGCCTCACTATATTGAGGATTTAACTCAATAGCTCTTGAATAATACTCTAAAGCGGTAGCTGGCTTACCCATTTTGGAGTAGATTTTTCCAATGTTATAGCACGCTAAACTCAGGCTTGGATTTATAGCCAGAGCATTTTCAAAGTCTTTTATTGCATCAATGTTTTCATTTAGTTTTGACTTGATTATACCCCTGTGAATATATGCCATATAATCATTTTTATCAATATTAATGACCATTGCAAAATCTTGTGCCGCTAAATTATATTTATATATTTTAAAATTGCAAATACCTCTATTAAAATACGCTTTACTATAGTTTGGATTTAACTCAATAGCTTTTGAATAATCTTCTATAGCTTGAGAATGTTTTTTTTCTTCATCATATATGTAACCTCTATTATAATAAGCGCTTGACTTATTAGGCGATAACTTTATTACGGTATTTAAATCGTTTATTGCCTGATTATATTTACTTTGCTTGTAATAGAGAATACTTCTGTTAAAAAAAGCATTTGTCAAGCTGTTATCTATGCTGATAGCTTGAGTGTAATCATCTATTGCTTTGTTATAAAGTCCAAGTTTACTATTAATTACGCCTCTATTTACAATAATTTTAGGGTCAGTTGTATTATCTTTTATAGCATTATTATAAAATTTTAAAGCTTCAAAATATTTTCCCTCATTGAATTTATTATTTGCAAGTTGCACAACATCGCTTTGCGCTGATATAACTGTTGTTGTTGACAGATTTAGTAATATATACCCAAATAAAGCTCTCTGCAATAATTTATTCTGCATCATCCTCACACCTAAATTCATTAAAATTTTATACTGATCAACAAATATATTCCAGATTTTTACTAAGCTGTAATGTATTTTAGAGATAGTATACTTCCACTAAAATACTTTTCAGATTAGTAAATCGAGTTAAAGTTAATAAAATAAACTATTCTCAGAAAAGAGTAATCTGAAATTTAATTGATGAGCAGTATATATATATTCTATGATATTTTATGATATTTTGCTTGATATTTTTGAATTAGACTCATATTAGACTCTAATTGGTTGATTTTTAAAGAATTAGAGTCAATTTTTTCAATAGTTAATAAAACTTCATCTGTTAAATTATTAAAAGGGTTTATAAATTCATTTGGATGATATTTGCAACTTATTGTTACCTGTTCCAAATTCTCAATTTTTCTTTTTTAGCTTGCTTTTCAGCTTCCCTATATTCAATTTTATGAATTACAGATTTATATTTATTAAAAAACATTTGTTCACAATAGCCACGTCTGAGCAAATTCAGACCTAAGGATTCATGATTATCCAGATAAATGTATCCTAAAAAGCGCCCATATTTATCTTTTCCCATTATCCTAACTTTATAGCTTTTATTTATTGTTAAATTATTCTTAACAAAGCTTTTGGCAGCATTACCCCAGTAAAAAACTTTATTTAGCTTTATTTTGTGATATTTAGATTGATTTTTGGCATGTTTTGAACTAGAAGTTTCAAAGCAATCTATACCTTTTAATCTCAATAATTTTTTTCTGTTTTGATATTTTATTCTAATAGTATCGCCATCTACTATATTTAGAACTTTGGCTGTTTTGTCATTTTGGTAGTATGAAAAGCTGTAAGTTACATAAATAATTAAAAATATTGCTATTAAATAAGCTTTATATTTTTTAATTGCTCGAAGTAAAGATCTCATTTTCCTCAATGGTTCTAATAAAATTTATTGCTTTAACAGTTTGCTCATAATTAAATGTATCTTTTTTTTGCTTATATATTTTTTTTGCAATTTCCAAGTCGGCTAGAGCACCTTCATAATCTTTTAACTTGCTTTTAATTATGCCTCTGCTGTTATATGCATCACTTAGTTTTGGTTCCAATTCTAAAGTTTTGTCGTAGTCAAGTATTGCTTCTTGATAATTACTCATTTTACCTTTTATAATTGCCCTGTTATAATAAGCTTTGCTATAAAGTGGATTAATTTCAATGGCTTTAGAAAAATTCTCCAGCGCTTCCTCATACTTCCCAAGCAAACTCTTTGCCACACCTAAATTATAAAGAGCTTTACTATTTCTTGGAGACATTTTAGTTATTTCATTGTAATCTTTTACGGCATGCTTGTACATTTTCAGGTGTAAATAAACATTTCCGCGTGCCATATAAGCTTTTAAATAGTTAGGTTCTATTTGAATAACAGTGGTTAGGTTAGTAATTGCATCTTGAAATTCGCCATCTCTAAATAGAGCAATGCTTATATTGTAGTATGCTTGATAATAATTAGGATTAAGCTGTATTGCATCTATATAATCTTCTACAGCGCCTTCATAATCATTCAGGCTCATTTTTGCATTGCCGCGTCCAAAGTATGCTCTACTGTATGAAGGATTAATTTCTACAGCTTTAGAGAAATCTTCAACAGCACCTTCATAGTCATTTACTAAAAATTTTGCTACTGCTCTGTTGTAATAAGCTTTATGCTGATATGGATCGAGATTAATAGCATTAGTATAATCCGCTATTGCTCCATTGAGATTACCGACTTTTTTCTTTGCAAGGCCTCTGTTATAGTATGCCATAGTATGATATGGGTTAAGGGCAAGCGCTTGAGTGAATGAAAATACTGCTTTAGAGTGATAGCCCCTATTAGCAGTTTTTAGGCCTTTTTCAAAATAGTAGTCTGCATTCTGCCCGGCATCAGCTTGCAGAAAACAGTTTAATAAGCATATTAAAATAAAGATTTTAAGAGTTTTTTTCATTTTAATCTTCTTTAACTTCTCAAATGTCAGAAAAATAATTTTGAATGATCCCGAATATATTTTACTCTAATTATAATATAACTAATTTAAATTTAAAGATTTTATTAATTATTTATACTGGTTCCAAGTTAAATTTCAGATTACTCTTTTCAGAGAATAGTTTATTTTACCTAGACTTAACACGAGTGAATAATCTGAAAAGTATTTTTGAGTTAGTATATCTATTCTTTGAATTTTTCAAACTTTAATCTATCTTAAAAACAAAAAAAAATTTACCGCCAGCTTAACTAGTCCTGCTAGCTAAATTCTCGTATCTTTTCACTAAATTAAAGCAAAAATTATAATTCATTTAATATGTATATTTAAGCATACTAGCCAGTTGGTTAAAAAAAATAACTTTTTCTTAATTCTTCTTTGTGATTGATGTATATTATTTAGTATGATAATTTAAAAATAATAATTTATGAGCAGTATAATAATATTGAGAAGACTTTTATAAAGCAGTGGGGAATTATGGGACCTAAGAAGAGAGCCAATCAGCAAAATAGTAAAATTTCGTTTAATCTGATATTTTCTGCATTAACGTTTGCAGTAGTAGTGATATTAAGTTACACATTCCTTTTTAAGGATAATCCGATAATAAAAGATAGCAAAATAAATAGTATTATAAGTGAAGTTAACCTGGCACCTCCGCCTTTACCGTTTTTTAATAACACTCGACAAACAATATTACTTGTAGGCGTCGACTCAAACGGTAAAAATACAGATTCTTATGACGGAACAAGATCAGATACAATTATATTAATAAATATGGATACATTTAGCAAAACAGTAAATGTCATATCAATCCCACGAGACAGCAAAGTCTATATAGCAAATGAAAAGCTCCCAAGCAAAATAAACTCGGCACATGCCTTCGGCGGAATCGATTTGACTATTAAAACCATAGAAAAAACATTTGGAATAACAATTGACCACTACATAGAAGTAAATTATAACGCAATAAAAGAGATAGTAAAAGCATTAGGCGGCATCAAGCTTAATGTACAAAAAAGAATGCGCTATACAGATAAGACAGCTGGACTTTTTATCAATCTTTATCCCGGCAATCAAACCTTAAATCCAACTCAAGCAGAGGGGTACCTAAGATTTAGGCATGATGCTTTGGGTGATATAGGCAGAATGAAAAGACAGCAAAAGTTTATCAAAGCTTTATTAGAAAAATTTAAAACTCCTGATATATTCTTTAAAATGCCTGATCTGGTGAGAGTCTTTGGTACAAATGTAAAAACAGACTTAACTGTACAAGATATAACTCAATTAGCAAAGTTCGCACAAAAGGTAGAACTATCAAACATTCAAGTTGCTACTTTGCCGGGCAGGCCGTCGGACAGTGAAAAAATCAGTTATTGGGTTTTAGATGCGAACAAATGTCAAAAACTAATTGACCGCCTTATTTATAGAGAAAAACTTCCAAAAAAATCATCGCCAATAACCCTTAGTCTTTTGTATTCAAAAAAATACGAAGACAAAATAAAAGAACTTCGCCAGTTATTTGAAGAAAAAGGTTTTCAGGTAGTTTGCAATATCCCCACAAGCAAAAAGTTTAATCAGGTATTATTTCATTCAAAATATGCAAGATACCAAGATGCGAAAAAGCTGCAATCAATATTAACAAATACAGAAAATTTCCATTTTATAATTGATTTGGATGGTAGATACTGCGGAAGTTCTGATTTTACAATTATTTTAGGAAATTAAAAAAAATAGCAATTAATTTGCTATAAACAATTATATTTGCTATAAATATTGTGTAGTATACTAATAATATGATTAAAAAAAGTGAAATATGCTGGACAATTTGAGTCAGGATAGTTGAGGAGAAATAAATTGAGAGTTAAAAATTTGGCATTAATGGCTTTATTAGCTTTAGTTGCAAATACTGTAAATATAACTAATACACAGGCAAGAGAAATACCTTCTCCATTCAAAAACAAGGTGACAAAAGTAGAAAGTGCTAAGCAAGCTACACCTACGCCTGGTAAACAAAAAACAACATATAAAAATTCTAAACAAATTCAAAAAAGCCAAAAAATAAATCCAATGGAAGATAAAAAAAATCCCATTGGATTGCTAAGCATCGAAGATAAAGTAAAAAGAGCTATATATCTTGTTAAAATTAAACGCTATGCAGATGCAGAAAAAGAATTTAAAACACAAATCGAATGGCTAATAGATGCTACTGAACACCATACAAGTCTGTTTAAAGTATTGCAAAATATTGATGATGCAGACGCACAAGCCGGTCTTGAAAGAGAATTAGCTTTACAACACGCTGTATTAAGAGATATTGCTATCTATAACTATGCAAATTTAAAAGTAATAAAAAAAGATTACAAAAAAGCTGTTGAATTGTTAGTTGATGTAGTTCGCTCTCAACCAAAAACAGAGCTGGGTTTTAAAGCATACGAAAAATTGCAGGAAATTGGCTTTACCTTTAAAGTAGAACCTAAATTAGAAGATGCTGCCTATCAAGAGCCTACTCAAGAAGAATCTAATCAGGTTTATAAAATTGGACAATAGTCTGAGTATACTTATTTCAGATTGTCAATTTTTTCAATAGATTTACCAACAAAGGTTATACCTTTTTTAATCATGTATGTGCTGATCACTGCAGATGAAACCCTGACTATTAAGCCGGAAACCAAACGGCCTGCAGGTCCGGCAAAAGAACCAACTACAAATCCTATTAAAGCTGCACCTGCTAATACATGGTAGGGATTATTTTTAACTTGTTCTTTAATATCAAATTGCTGATGAACACACTTTGATATTTCCTCCATTGTGTCAGATATTTCATTTCTAGCGTTTTTTATCTCTTTTTTTATTTCAACTTTAGAATCCATTTACTCGCTTCCTCCGCTGTTGTTTTACCTTCTTCTGATACAGAGTTAAAGCCTGATATCATTTGTTTTAATGTACTTTTAATTATTAAAATAAAAATAGCTGATATAGTCCAATATATTAATGTCACAATAAGTGCAGATACCCAAATGGGCACAAAAACAGATAAAAGAAATATCAAAAATAAACCAAAAAATATTAGCCCGGTAAAGCCTAAACACAGCCCCAAACATATAAATACTACTGATTTACATAATGATAATATTTCATCTTTAATTTCTATTTTTAATAATTGCACGTGGTTATTTAAAAGTTTAGTCAACTCATCAAGGGTCTTTTTAAATAAAGGCATTATCCCTTGTGGCTGTTTATGTACTTCTCCTGCCATTACTCCCCCAATGTTTTATACTGCTCATCTATAACTCTGCTAAAGAGCTTAAAAAAACCGATATTAAAGCTAGTTTCCCGGTAGCCAACCAACTTTGCCCCATTGGGGCAAGTGTATAGATATTATAATTTAGGCCATGTTTTACTTTGAAAGCAATTTACCTGCAATAAAGCCAACAGATACAAATATTGCTAATATTTTGCCCGGGTGTTTATTCACTAAACAAGTAAAATCTTCTTTTAGTGTATTCGCATTTTTATTTTTTATAAATTCAGCTGTTTTATGAAGCTTATCCGCTGTCTTTTCAAGATTTTCAGCTGTAGTATCTATTGTTTTATCAATGCCTTCATTTATTTTTTCTTCAATTTTTTTGGCCTGAAGCTCAATGTGTTCCATATTATTATTCTCAGTCATGCTGCTATCTCCTTTTATTTTGCTTAAAACATTTATTTATATTTTTTAATCTTATACTTGTTGCTAAAGAAAATATAACTGCTAGAGCATATTATTTAATAAATTTTTAACTAATTCATTAACACATCAGCTAATTACAACAAATTAGAATAAAATTTAATATTTAGCATTTTCGGAGGGTATAACAAAACAGTATGTTTTAATAATAAAATGCCGATTATTTATGATAAAATTAAGTCGATTATAAAATTCTATACTCCCACTAAAATACTTTTCAGATTATTAAATCGAGTAAAGTTAATAAAATAAACTATTCTCAGAGTAATCTGAAATTTAATTGATGAGCAGTATAATTATTAAGAATATTATGAAAAATTTTTTAAAAATAATAGGCTCAATATTTGTATGTTTTCTACCGGCAATAGTCGGAGGATTTTTTACAGCCAATAATCTTTATCCTTGGTATGACACACTTATAAAGCCATCATTCAATCCGCCAGGTTGGGTATTTTCTCCTGTGTGGACAACGCTTTACACATTGATGGGAATATCCCTATTTTTATTGTTAAAAGCAGAAAACTCAAAGAATAAAACTCAGGGACTGGTATTTTTTGCGATGCAGCTGGTTTTAAACAGCTTGTGGTCAATCGTGTTTTTCGGTCTACATCAGATTTTATGGGCTTTTATAATGATTATATTCCTGCTGGCATTTATAATCCTTTCCATATGGAAATTTTATCAAGTTTCAAAACCGGCTGCATATATTTTAGTCCCCTATTTATTATGGGTTAGCTTTGCTACAGTTTTGAATTTTTCTTTATATAAACTCAATGGTTATACAGGTTCTTAATTAAATTTCAGAATACTCTTTTCAGAGACTAGTTTATTTTATAAGTTTTAACAGAATTGAATAATCTGAAAAGTATTTTAGAGATAGTATAAATGATGATTTTTTCCTAAGCTGCGCAAATACTGTTAAAAAACAGATATAATTTATTTAAGTTTTGTAACATATTTGAATAAATTATTTAATTTTCTAAAATATTTAGCCGATATAAGTAATATATATAAAGGGAAAATTAGGTATGAAGTTGAGAAATAAAAGAAAAGGCAATAATTTAGTTGAGTATGCACTTATAACAGCATCTGTAGGATTTGCACTAGGCTTTGGCTTGTCTCAAATGGATATGGATGTGTTTAAATCAGTGTTTACCGGCTCAATCGCTAGTAGCTCTCAAGAGTCAGGCGATAATATAATAACAATTGCTCCAATAAGCGAATAAAACCATTTTTTTTACCTCTAAATCCATTTAAAAATTTTAATGAACCGGGAAACCTGTTCATTATTTCTATTTTTATGCAAATTTAGAGCTTCTCTGCAATATAAAAGCCATAGCTGTAAAAATCTTTGTACCTTTTATACAAAGCAATTTCGTTGATACAATTTATTCTTAAACTGCTTTAAACAAGTAAAATTATTGCTTAAACCTCATACTTGTACCCTCCCATAACGAATATTTTTGAGTTTTTTATTAATTTTGTCTAAATCAAATGCCTCAGGGTCAAAATCTTTTCCGAGCCACTCTTCTATTCTTTCTTCATACTCTGGGTGCTCTGGATCTTCTAATATTTCAAGCAACTCATCATAACCCCAAGGTCCGCCACAATCTTCAGGTGGACAAGCTCTTTTTCCTGAAATACAAATTGGATACTTTTTTCCAGATTCCTTAGGTAGAATTTTTTCAACTTTTATTATATGTTCCCAGGTATCTCCAAAATCATACGTATATAATATTTTTTGCTTTTCTTCTTTTAAAAAATCTGATACTTGTGTCTCGTTATCTTTATATTCTTTTCGCTTGGCCCTAAAACCACTCAATATAGAATCTACCGCAAATTGATCTTCAGAACATTGTGAAGCTTCAATACTTGTATCTTTATCTATTTCAAAGTTATATAAATGATAGTCTTCCCATCCCATAACAATTTGGATTATTTTATGTAATTTTTTAAAGTTTATTGAGTCATCTATCTGAATTTTTCTCCAAATAGAAGGTTTAATTCCATCCAGTGTTATTTTTAGTTGCAATACCTGTGACATACCTTAAGTCTCCTATATTTGAGAACAATTTGTAATCTCTGCATAAAATAACAGTATGAAGAATAAATTCGATTTAGCCATTAGAAAATCTAACAGTCTTATCTTTTCTTTTAATTTAGTAACAGTTTCTTAATAATTATTCAATATTCATGCAAAATTTTAATCAATAAGCTATAATATATATTAAGAATATAAATAGTATACCATTGTAAAAACTTAGTAAATTACCAGATAATTATACAGCTCATTAATTAAATTTCAGATTACTCTTTTCAGAGAATAGTCTAATTTATTAAATTTAACATGATTGAATAATCTGAAAAGTATTATTAAGTTAGTATAAAAAAGCACGGGTGTATTGTCTTGACTAAACAAGCTGCAAAAACTGAAGACACATGCCAAAAGGATAACGACAAGTACGCATCAATCCTGTATTACAGGCTGCGCAATAAAATTGTCCTCCTGCGCCGCTTTGCCAAAAACTGTGACCTCATGGGCTATAAAGATCGCCTACTCGAAGCTATAAAAACAACAGAAATGCAATTCGACACAGTCGGCAAAGAATATATGCACATAATGCGCACAGGCAACTGGAGTAAATTCCTGATACAAAAAATGGAATTTATTAACATGGGCCTTCAATCTTTTGCAATGAATATAATAGAAAGTGTTGAAAAAAGAAGAGAAGCCAAGAAATGGCATGCAAGAAAACCAAAGCCCGATCAATCAGGCTTTAGAACAACAAAAGAAGGCCTAAAAGAAATTGCAAGAAAAACATATTCCCTCGTAAGTACTAAAATACCTGACGAAGTAAGAAAAAAATTCAGCACGCTGCACTTCAGGGCAATGAACAACCTGAATGATTTAAATACAAAAATTCTCGATGAAATTGAAGTAATAAAAGATAAATTCGATGATTGTCA
>JANQLL010000025.1 GCA_028280605.1 Candidatus Gastranaerophilales bacterium | reverse complement strand
TCATCAATTAAATTTCAGATTACTCTTTTCAGAGAATAGTTTATTTTATTAACTTTAACTCGATTTAATAATCTGAAAAGTATTTTAGTGGGAGTATATTTATCACGCTTAAATATTCTTAATGTAAACATAGCACAAATTAATCTAAACTATTGTAAATTTATTGTTCAAATTTGATTAAAATTTATCACCAAATCCAAATGTAAACTTACCTGATCTCTTATTGCCAGCCCCAACATATGTAAGCGGATAACCATAATCAACTCTTATCGGACCCAACCCCGGAATCGCTAATCTGACCCCCATACCAGTTGTTATACCATACCCCGGCCTGTTGTATAGCTGATTAGAAAATGTTTCTCTAAACAAAGTACCTGCGTCTACAAAAGCTGCAAGCTTCATATTTCTGATAAAATTAATCCTTGTAACTTTATCAAGAAAAGGAATCGGCGTTCTGTACTCAGCTGAAGCCATTAAATAAGCACGTCCATTACCAACATCACCTTCTCTAAAGCCTCTGATAGTATTTGCACCCCCCAATCGGAATGTTGCAAACTCAGGCATATCTCCTAAAACCTTTGAAGCAGCTTTAACACCTAAAGTAAAAGTTGAACGCTCTCCAACTGGAAAATACTTTCTTACACTAGCAGTTGCCTTACCAAAAGTACTTGCTTCACCTGATAGAGCAAAAGATTCTCTAAACGATGTATATGCATACCAACCGTCAGTTGGATCAGCAATACTATTTCTATTGTCGTAAATAAGAGACGGACCTAAAGATAAAAACGTACCACCTTCAAGCTGATCAGCCCTTTTTGCTATATCTAATCCTTTTTTAGCAAAAATACTTTCAATTTTACCCCTGTCACCTTCTCTGACCTTAACACCTTCTACCCCCACAGAAACACTTCCGGCCAAATGTTTTACCTTTTTAATAGGCCTTGCAAATTCAACCTCGCCACCTATACGTCTTTCAATACCTAATGGTACCTGATAGCTCGCAAAATCTCTACCATATGCAGAAACCTTCATTGAAGTTAGTGTTTGCTTTAATCTTGGTTCAACAAAAGATGCTTCCAATTGTAAAGGAGCACGTCTAATTACGTCATAATCTCTTAATACAGCACCACTACCAGCCAATAAGTTTATAGAAACCTGCTGACCACGACCTGTAAAGTTATTATTTGCATAACCTACTGTACCAAACAGACCTGTACCTGTATCAATACCACCACCTAGTGAGATTGAACCTGTTCTTTTTTCATCAACTTCTACTGTTAATAAATACTTGTCAGGATCTTCCGGTGAAACTGTCAGCACTCTTCTTACATCCTTAAACGCTTGAGTTGAAAATATTCTTGATAAATCTTGCTTTAACAAAAGCTCGTTATAAACTTCCCCTGGCTTTGTATAAATATTTCTTTTGATAACATAGTCTTTTGTCTTTGTATTTCCTGAAACTGCTATTTTATCGATAAAACCTTCATTAATATCTATGTTTATCGTGCCGTCAGGATCATCTGTTATGCTTTTTACTCTTGCTAAAATGTAACCTTTCTTAGCATAAAGAGTTTCTATTTCTTCTACAGCTCTGTTTAACTCTGCAATATTTTGAGGTAAGCCAGTTTGAGGATCAAATATCTTTGCAAGTTCTTCGTTTGAAACTTTAGAGTTTCCTTTTACTACAAAGCCTGTTACCGGAGCATTTTCTTCTACTTCTATTCTTAATTTAATGCCCTTTTCAGTATTTTGAGGTATAGCTCTTAGCTTTTCAGTAAAATAACCCATACTGTATATGGTTCTTAAATCTTCTTGAATAGTATTTCTGTTAAACTTTGCGCCCGGCTTGCTATAAATATTTTCAAGTATAATCTCTGATCTAACCAGAGTATTACCTTTAAACTCAACTTCTTTTATCGTTACTGAATCGTTATAGCTTTTATCATTTGGAGATTCGAGCTTTTTAGGTGATATCTTAAATAATTCTGTTGTTTGTTTTTTCTTTTTCTTTTTTGCCTTTGCAAAAGAACACTCATCCCCTGTACCCATAAATAACAACGCCATCGCTATCAGTATAATGAAATATTTATTTTTAGGCCTTTTCATATTAGCTTATCCCCAAATCTTCATAGTGTTTATACTGCTCATAAATTAAATTTCACATCTTTTTAATCTTATATACCATAATAAATATATTTTAGCGCAAGCAAATAAAATTTTGAATAGTTTATTTGATGTGGAACAAGCTGTTTAAATATCCAGGGAATTTAAAATACAACCATTAAGTCAAACAAAAATTATTTTTTTGGTTATAATTTTTTATAGTTATTAAGAAGGAGTTTATAATTATGCAATTTTGTTATGTAGTCACTTTAACATCAACCAAGGAAGAAGCTAAACAAATCGCACACTCGCTTGTAGATAAGAATTTAGCGGCGTGTGTTAATATTATTCAAAGCGTGACCTCTGTATACAAGTGGAAAGATGAGGTTCAGGAGGATCCTGAACTTATGGTTTGGGCTAAAACCAAAAAAAGTATTTTTGAACAAATTAAAAAAGATATAAAACAAAACCACTCTTACGAGCTGCCGGCTATAATTATGCTGGATATAAAAGACGGCCTGCCTGAGTTTTTAAAATGGATAGACGAAAATACAATTGAACCCGACGGTGATGCATAATTTAGAAGAAAAAGATTTAATAAATTTTTTAAAAAGCCAGGGCATAACAGTAAAAACAAACACAAAAGCCCGTGGTAACCTTGGCATATATTTTAATAACAGAATAGATGTTTCTAAAAACGCTGCACCACAAAAAAGAATACCTATTCTGGTGCACGAATACGCCCATAAAATACATTTTGATATAGAAAAAGAAAATTTTTATAAAGGCGGAAGCCTGGAAGTTTTATTTAACAAAACTATTCCTGACATTTATATCTCAGAATTAAATGAAATAACAAATTTTGTAGATATAAATTCTAATTTTGATAATGTAAATTCAAAAAAACAAGAAATACAAACTAAAATAAAAGAACTACAGGAAATAATCAAGCACGATTATCCTTTATTTAAGCGCTCAGAGGATTTTAAAGAAGCCAACAAGTATTTTAGAAAAAATAAATCAATTGCAGTACATTTTTTAAAATATGACAGCGTAAAAGTAATGAACAGATTCTGTAAAAGTGACGAAACTTTTAATATTAAAAACATTGATGAAGATTTTTCCCATATACCTGAGTATTTGAGAGCTTATATCAAATTAAAATCACTGCAAAGAGAACATAAAAGATTATCACGCTATCAAAGCAAGGCAAAAAAATATTATAACAAGCCAGCAGAGTTGTTTGCCAGATTTATTGAAGGCATGTTTATTAACAATAATCAGGTTAAGCTTATTGCACCTAACTGTTATCAACGATTTTTTGAATTATTGGATAAAGGATATTACGGAAATTTGCGAGAGCTATTCACCCTGGCTGAGTTTGTACGCTAAGTGATCTCGATAGTATGACTTTAGATAATATTTTTGCCAGGGAAGTACATAAACCTTGTACCCATTATTTTTCATTTCATCATAAGCCTGTGCAAATGACCAATTATATTTTTTTACTCTATATATTGCAGTCATTAAACCTGTTCTATCATTGCCAAAAAGGCAATGTACATATACCGGCTGACATTGAGGAGAATTAATAATACTTAAAAATTTATCAATTTGCTCTTTTGTAGGTGCCGTAAAAGGATTAAGGGCTATATTTACATAATTAAAACCCATTTTCTCCAGCTTTGCTTTGTTTTTAGCTGATTTTTTTTTGCTATGTCCCCTAAGGTCTATTATTGTTTTAATTTTTATATCTTTTAAATACCTATAGCCAAGCATACTGGGTTGACTGCCCCTATAATAGGCAGAATCCACAACATAAAAATTGTTTATGTACTTGGAAGCATCAGTCATATCTTTACCTAACACTGTGGCTATACTAAAACAGGTTAATATGAATGCGCCTAACAATAGAAAAATATAGTTTTGCATACCAATAATAAATTTCTAAATTATAAAAGTTTCATCCTTATAATTTTAAAAAATTTATTATAAAAAACATCTGCCAAAAGACCAAAATAAATAAAGTTATCTAAATGATGAACTTGCAGGTTTTGAATTTAATTCTTTAATTACTTCGTCAGTTATATCTTCTGCACCTAGGACTACTGCATTATTTCTAAATAATACTTTCATATCCTTTTTTCTCATTACTGATCTTAGGGTTTTCGCCAGTTCTTCTCTTATAGCTTTCATTTTTTTGTTGTGTTCTTTTAGAATCTTTTCTTTTTTAGTCTTGTATTGGGTTCTAAATTTTTCTACCATTTCTTTTTTTTCAGACTCAAGTGTTTTTAAATTAATCTTTTTTAATTGCTCTGCCTGAAATTTTTGCAAGTCTGCTTCTTTAATACTTAAATCCGCTTTGGCTTGAATGGATTTTTTGTACATACTGTCAACTTTATTAACATCTATTATGCCATATTCACCTGCAAAGGCAGAAGTACTTAAAAATATACAACCAGCGAACAGACTGCTTAAAAATATTTTTTTGAATAAACTCATAGGTTACGATCCTCTCAATTTGCTGTTATTACGTAATAATCTCTAAAATAGATAATTTTGCCGTTTCTCTCTACAATAAATGTTATATATTCAGTGTTTTCATTAATTTTAAAGTTCAAATTATTTGCCAATGCATTATAAACAAATTTATCGTCAGGAATATTTATGCTAATAACACCCAGCTCAATTATTTTGCCTGAAGGCAGCTTGATTTTAAAACAAATATCATAATTTCCTTTTGGCCAACCCGGACCACATACAAAAGCCAAGTCAAAACTAAAGTTTGCCGGCAAGACCTCTGCATTAAATTGATTAAATATATTTGTGGCTGATATTTTGCCATTATCATCACAAATGTTTTCAGCTAACATCAAATGTTTTCTTTGCATTTTATTATTTTTTCTAGGTTTCCCAATTTAACTAATAGATTAATTATTAAGTTAATTCTAACATTATCACAAATGAATTGGAATAAATTCTTTATAGTAATTTAACCGGATTTTTTTTATAATTTTAAGTAGATTGAGGTGATTACATAAAGGGAGGAAACTATATGAAAAAATTATTTATTATAATAGCTTCTACTTTAGCAGGATTAATTCTGTTTTCATATTTATTTTTTCTATTTGGACTTACAAAAGTTGTAAACCTGAATAACTATAAAAAAGATATTCAAAATGATATCAGAAAGCAAGCTATGCTAGAAGCTGATTTAGGAGATTTATACCTGAAAACCTATCCTGATTTATCTATAGGCGCAGGATCAAATAATATAAATATAAAGCATATTGATGATCTGGACTTTTTAACAGTTAATGAAGCTTTTGTAAAAGTAAATTTGATATCTTTATTATTCAAAAACATAGATATTAGAGAGATTAAACTTATTAAGCCACAAGTTTATTTTACAAAAGAAAAAAACGGCAAGTTTAAAATAGAAAATGTATTAAAAGCTGCACAAGGCGAACAAAACCCAAAAGACAATGCTCAAGAAGCTGAAATGGATTATAAACCGGTATTGTCAAAGCTAAAAGCAATTATACAAGAATACAAGGTTACTTATACTGACAAATCATTAAAGACACCTAAAACTTTGTCAATTGCGGGCAAAACAATTGATTTAAAAGAATTAAATCCGGAAAAATATATTAGCTTAAGCACCGCAGGTAATCTTTTTATAAATAACAAACCTAATATAAATTTTGATATAAAGCTATCCAGCGATTTAGGCTTTAAATCTAATGATAAAGACAAAAAAACAGAAAACACTACTGCTCCTGCTGATTTTTCTGCTCAACTGGATGAAATATTAAAAACAGATATAAAAGCAGATATTCTAGCTGATTTAAAAATTAAAAATATAAAAAACACCCCAAATATTTTTGGAGATTTAAATATTGATAAACTATCCTTAAAAATTGATAATCAAAGAATAGCTGACAGTAAAGCCCACATAAAATTTAAAGGAGAGGGCTTATCAATTGATTCAAAAATATTTATTGATAAATTAACATCACTACAGGTTATTGGCGATATAATCTCTTTTGAAAAACAAAACTATGATATTAATGTTAAAACAGATAATATCGACCTTAAGAAAATAAAAAAATACGCACTGGCAATTGCAAATATAACCGGTGTCAGCAAAAAAGAAATACAGTCCACTTATCTCTCAGGCACATTTCAAGCTGACTTTAATGCAGTAGGTACACCTGTAAAAAGTGACTTAAGCGGCTATTTAAAATTAAACAACACTAATATTTCTTATAAAGGACTATCAAAACCTGTTAAAAACTTAAATATTAATGCTCAATTAAATAAAGACAAGATAAAGTTCCAAAATAGCTATGGATACCTTGGTGATATCAAATTTTTAATAGGTGGTAATTTATCATCTAAGGGTATAGCAGATTTAGTTATTGATATACCAAGATTAAACCTTAATACAATATATTCAATAGCACTTAACAGTCCTGTTTTAGAAGTTAATAAAAATGATTTTAAAGACATAAGATCTATTAGCGGCTATTTAAAAACTAAAATTCTTGTAAAAGGAGATTTAGCAAAAGAAGTATATCCCCAAGTAAAAGCTGATATTATAAACATAGCAATTGACAACAAACAGTTACCTGCAAAGTTATACATAAAAACAGGTAACATCAATATAGCTGATGAAATAATAACATTAAGAAAGTTAGATACAAGACTTTTGTCTTCAAAGCTAGATGTTAACGGTAAAATCAAAGGGCTTGAAACTCAAAAGCTTGACCTAACAGCAAAAGGAAATCTTAAAGCATCAGATGCATATTATTTTCTAATAGAAGATCAAAAACCTTTGGTTAAAACAAAAGGTATAATACCAATGATCGCCTTAATAAAAGGTAAGCCCGACAAAATGGACTTAACAGCACAGTTAAAATTTGATAATAATAATTATGTTTCTTTAACTGCTGATCCTTTTGAAACTAACAAAATAATTAACCTGCAGGCTGATGTAGCACCTACAAGTATGAGCATAAAGGATTTATCTTTTAACTATATCAAGCCAAATACCGGCTTTAAAAATATTATAAAAGAATCTAATCTAAAAAAAGTTATCGCGCTAGAGGGCAAAATAAACGACACACACAAGTTAATACAAACTTTTGATAACGTAAAAATTTCATCAGATTTTGTTAAATTAAGACTGCGTGAACCTGTAGGTACAGCAACTGCAAAGCTTAACCTTGTATTAAATCAAAAAGCAGATAATCCTGATATAAAAGGCAATATAATTGTAAAAGAAGCTGATATTCCTTTATTTGCAACAAAAGCTAATAACTTAAGTATTGATTTTAAAGATAAAATAATAACTGCTACATTGCCAAGCTTGAGTATAGCTGATTCTGTACTAGGTTTAACTGCTGTTATAAATAAAAACCTTATTGAACCGTTTGTAATTAATGATATTAGTATTAAATCCAATTATATTAATATTGATAAAATAAACCAAATAACAACAAATGCTCAAAAACAAATGCAACAAGCACAAAAAGGTCCAACAAAGCCAACACAACCGGCTGATCTGCCTCTTCTAATTAAACAGGGTAAATTCTATTGCAAAAACTTAATAGCAAGTAATCTTCCAAATAACGATGTAACTTTTGACTTTAATATAAAAGAACTCAATAAAGTTAATGTTGAAAATTTTCAGTCTAAAACAGCATCAGGAACGGTAAATGCAAGAGCAAATATGAATGTTAAAACAACCTATGCAGCTCTTAACGGTACTTTAAAAGATATAGATGTTAATCAAGTATTAACTGCAACAGTTAATTTGCCCAATGAAGTCATAGGCAAGCTTAATGCTAAAATTGATCTGTCAACTAATGGCATAACAGAACAACAGCAAATTAATAATGCAGTAGGTAATGCATCTTTTGAAGTACTAAACGGAAAACTTGTTAAATTAGGTTCTTTACAGTTTCTACTAGGCAGTTTTACACGAGGCATAAATATATTTGGTACCCAAGGTTCCACCGGAACAGAAGACTTTGATTACCTAAGAGGTGATGTTAACCTTGGTAATGGAATATTGGTAGTAAATAAAGTAAACTCCAGCGGAAGGCACCTGAGTTTATATTCTACCGGAAAGATTTATATAATCAATAACACTGCGGATTTAGTTATTATGGGTAGATTATCTCCAAAGATGCAAAAAATTGTTGCACCTATAATAAAATATTCACCACAAAACCTCTTAGGCAGCTTTGGCTTTAATATACTGAATACAATGACAACCAACGGCGCCGCAGGCGGTGTAAATTATCCTGACATATCAAACGTACCTGAACTTTCTAACAAAGAACAATTGCAAAATAATATCTTTGGTGTAATGCTACAGGGCAGCTTAACCGATCCAAGGTCCGTAAAAAGCTTAAAATGGCTTAACTGAGAAAATTAAAACATACAAAAAAGAAAGCTGTATTGTTTGTAAATACAGCTTTCTTTTTTTAATTTTATTTGTTATGCATAATAAGGACCGCGTCCATTTACAGCTGCATCCCAATACTGATTTCTTGCATTAGCGTTGTAGTATATAGACTGAGATCCTTGAGCGGTTAACATACCCAAATCCACTTGTCTTGTAGCTCCTACTACTCCGTTTAAGAACGGTAGCGGCACATCATATGGAATTAATGAGTTTGTATAATAAGGTGATGAACCAAATGCATCAGGATAATGAGGTACACCGCCAAATGCTCCTTGAGGCTGTACACAAGGCTGAGGCTGCCCATATGGCTGCGGTTGGTAAAACGGATTACCATATGGTGATGAATATCCAAATACGCTTGGTGCAGCACAACAACTTTTACTTACTGCTGAAGCACTACTACCTGGTGTTACATATACTGTTGTTTGATTTGCATTGTTAAAACCGTTAATCGTCATATCCCAAAATCCCCCTAAAATTATTTATTACTATCAAATATCAATTATTATTAATTCATTAACCCAATTAAATTTGTTTTTTATTTAATTTTTGGTGATAGTCATCACCTTTTTTAAGTCATCGCTGTAAGCTTTTGATATAACTATACTGCTCATTAATTAAATTTCAGATTACTCTTTTCAGAGAACAGTTTATTTTATTAGATTTAACAGAATTAAATAATCTGAAAAGTATTTTTGAGTTAGTATATAACTTAAGCTTACTTGTAAGCATCAGTAGTCAATTGACCACTGCCAATTTTTTATTATCCAACCGGAACCGCCGGATATAGTGAATTGTACATACCATTACTAAAATCGCTACCAGCCGGATATAGTGAGTTGTACATATCATTACTAAAATCGCTACCAGCCGGATATAGTGAATTGTACATACCATTGCTAAAATCGCTGCCAGCCGGATATAGTGAATTGTACATACCATTGCTAAAATCGCTGCCAGCCGGATATAGTGAATTGTACATACCATTGCTAAAATCGCTACCAGCCGGATATAGTGAATTGTACATACTGTTACTAAAGTCACCCCAATACGGAGTTAAAGCATTATACAGTCCGCTATGATACAACCCTGGAGGTGGAGTAGGATCATCATCATTACTAATGCTGCTGCTCCAAATACTACCATTATTATCATTGTTTTTGTTGAGTATATTATTTAAGCCTGTGCCCGCTGCGGCACTATTTAAAACATTGTTAGTGCAACGACAAAACATACATATTAATCCTTATAAACTATTTACTAACTGACTAATAACCAAAATACAAATTGATGATTCAAAATAAATTAATGATTAATATCTTGTCTTTTTACCACACTGTCTAATATGTTTGCTTTGTCCTTATATACATCTAGCTTTTTGACTTACATTTATATAAAAACAATTAATTTTTAAAAATTGCCCCCAAAAATAAAAAAATCCGTCTTGCAACGGATCACTCCCAAACATATCCTCCCCCATAAATTGTTTTATGCTATCACCCTTTTAACGTTAGAATATACATAATTTTTTATTATTGTTTTATTTGGGTTATTTGTAATGTACGGATTTGTATCATAAAATATTTCTTCTATTGTTGTCCTAACAGCGTTTAACCTTATAGGCCCTTGCTTTTTTACCATAGTAGAAGCCATAAAAATTCTCCTTAAAAACTCCCCAAAAATCGTTTATTTGCATGTTATCTTAATATATATTTAAGCTTACTTGGCTCCTGGCTACATCAATCAGTGGATTTAATGTTTTTATTTTTTTTAAAATTCATACTGGCCAGATGACCTAATCCCCTAGTACTACAGCCGTAAGTTGTTAAAAATGCAATAAATGTAAGACATTTCTTTTTTTGTAATGATAAAACTTGGATTTTGCTTGGTGCCTTCTTCTCC
>JANQLL010000167.1 GCA_028280605.1 Candidatus Gastranaerophilales bacterium | reverse complement strand
GGCGGTAGTGAAATTTTTAACTGCTATAATCCGCACAAGAGGCGCTAAACAAAGTCCATCAGTAACACTGAAAGAAAGTTATAATTGAACTGTACAGCTAAAGCCGGTCAATGACTGAAGGTAAGTAGAGAATGTGCCTTAGGCTCCTGGCCGGGCTTTAGACCCGGCATACAAAAAGAAAATTCATTTTAAACAAGTCAGTGACTGAAGGTGAAGAGAGAGAGAATATAGTTTAGCCACTGGTTACAAGCACCTTAAGCAATCCAAAAGACTTGAAGCTCTTGCATCAATTGTGTATCTTCAGATACCTCATCCACATTCTTGAAGTCCACATTATTTTCAGCCTCATAAGCGGCTATATGATTAATTATTCCATCAATATCAGCTGATAAGCCAGATGCAACCTCAATATTCTCAACTGAATACTTAGGATAAGTATATTTATTAATAGTTACAATATCCCCATCCCCGTATTTTATATCAAGATAGGACCCTCTTTTAAAAAATGCAATGCCTTGCGTTTGAATACCTTGGCCAAATAAGATTTTATCCTGACTATCATTGCCAATATCGAACAATCGATCTTTGCCATCCCCAATATTAAAGATATAAGTATCATTACCTTTACCACCTGCCAAATAATCATCGCCATTATTGCCCTGCAATGTATTGTCAACAGAATTCCCCTCTATCCAGTTATTAAAATCATTACCGGTAGCGGTAACTGCATCACCACACAGGACTAATTTTTCTATATTATCAGCCAAAGTATAATCCAGATAGGAATAAACCGCGTCATACCCTTCAGGATCAATAATTACATCTCCCGCATTGTCAATATAGTATCTATCATTACCGGTACCACCGCCCATTGTATCAGCTCCACTTCCACCAGAAATATAATCATTGCCGGTACCGCCTTCAAGCTTATCATTTCCGCTTTTTCCAAATAAATAATCATTTCCGCTACTGCTGCTTATGGTATCATCACCGGATCCACCACTTAAAAAATCATTTCCACTACCACCTTCAAATTTATCATTGCCCGCACCTCCAATAAGATAATCATTTCCCTTTCCTCCTATAATGTTATCGTCCTGCTCACCGCCGATTAAGGTATCATCTCCTTTATCACCTACCAATAAGTTCAAATAATTATAAGTAGTCTCATTCCAAGATTCACTCCAATTAATCGAACCGTCAGAATTGTAAAGCCTATAAGAATGTAATATCAAGTCACCCTTTGCATCATACTCATATATATTATCCACGGACTTATCATTGGCAATAGAACCGTCAAAATTGTACCCTGTATATGATGATAATGTTATATTACCTGCCTCATTATACTCGTATGCTATATCAGATGAGCTATACCAATCAATGGTATCATCAGCATAATATGTTCTAGCTGAATACGAAATCTCATTATCGTTTATGTCATATGTTCTCTCCCAAGTATAATACCTGTAAACAGAGCCGTCCTCTTCATACTCTTTATAATAAGCCTGATAATTATTTTCATCATATGTAGCATCCCAGGAATAGAACCAATTTATTAAGCCATCAGCATCATATTCTCTATAAGAAGTTATATTATCGTTTTCATCATATTCATATGTTACTTTATAAGAATAATACCAATTTATAGAACCATCCTCATTATATTCCTTATAAAAAGTTATATTGCCCTTATTATCGTATGTTACATCCCAAGTATCAAAACTATCCCACTCTATTGAACCTTCTAAATTATAGCTTCTGCTAGAATTATAAATTTCATTTCCACCCTCATCATACTCACTTATTGATTCTCTTTTAATAGTTCCATCAAGACTATAGTCAGTATAAGCAGTTTGATTGAATACCTCATCATATACATATGTCCTATCATAAGAATAATCCTCGTTAACAAAGCCATCAAAATCGTATTCTATATATTCATAAGAAATAAGGTTGTTATTACTGTCATATTCATATGTTTTATTGTAGGAGTATTCCCAGTTAATAGATCCATCTTCATTATAATCTCCGGATGATGCTAAAATCAGATTATTGTTTTCATCATATTCAAACGTTTTATCCCACGACCTATCCCAATTAATAGAGCCATCAGCCAGATAACTTCGATAAGAGGATGAAATTATATTATCATTTTGATCTTTTATCTCATCCAAAGCCCATCCCCAAGCAATAGCCCCATCAGAATCATAGTATTTAGTTGAAATTATATTATTATTTGAGTCATAGGTTTTATCCCAGTTATTATCCCCATCCCAGTCCACAGAACCATCTGAATTATAATCCCTGGATGAAATTATATTACCATTCTTATCATATTCTCTTAGCGTACTAAGATAATCAGCGCCCTCTTCCCCAAATATTTTTTTGCTGGCCTTTCTGCCGCTTAAATTACTTTTAATTACATCATTTCCAATTGTCCCTAACATTTGATATTATCTCCTTTAAGATTTTTATATTTAAACTTTATTACTTTTAGTTTGATTATTGTGTGATTAATTTTAGTAAAAAAAATACAAATACAATATAGTTTATCTGTACATAGAGATAGGTTAGCTGAAGTGATTCAAAAGGCTAAAATAAAAAAAAAATAAAAACATATTGACTAATGTAAACAAGCATTAAAAATTTATCAATTTAATTTATTGTTTTTTTTTGATTTTATCGGATAAAGATAATTCTTTGAGACTTTATAAAATGTCCAATTTTAATATAACACCCCTAAATAAATACACTTCAACTAAAAAGCAAAATGCATCACAAGCTACACATCACAAAAAATCCATTGCTTTTTGCGGAAATTCCGGTGCGAAAAATACATCTTTGCCTAAAGAAATTAAACAATTTTGGAAAAAGCTTAACCTGCAAGGTAAATCTAAAAGAGCATTAAACTTTATCACTAATAATATTGCATCTCTTCTGCTTATTGGCTCAGGATTATCGATATATATAAACTATATTAAAGAATTAGCTAACCTGGAAGAGAAGACTGATAATTTTTATGGCAAAAATATAAAAGATACAAATTCTCTTAAAGAAATTCTTTCGGAAGTAAAGCAAAAACAAACTATCCAAATAGAAAATGTTACTTTGCCTAACTTGATGTTTGTTTTTAGTAATTTTTTTAATAATGATATCTCAAAAAGAATTAAATTTTTAGAGGGCAATTGCCACTTGCAATTAGCTAAAAATTGCGGTTCTAATGAAAAAGAAGTACATTTAAAGAAAGCGTTAAGCGCTTATGAAAAAATTAAAATTAAAAACAGTAGCTGGAAGCATTCATTAGGATTAGATAATCTTAGAAATAATGAGTCAAAATTTTCAAAAGCTGAATATTTTAATAATAAAGGTAATGCCTACTGGCTATTGTCTAAAATAAGAAACAGAGAAGAAAACCTCTTAGAGGCTATTGATTCTTATAAATCAAGCATAGAAGAACAGAAAAAAAACTTTCCAGAAATAAATAAAGTAGATAAATATACTAACTTTGATAAAAAAATACAATATTTATCAAAAACAAGAAAAAATAAAAAAGATAAAAAGAACTTTGACCTGGAACTTTTCAGGTACTCAAGGGCTAAAAATAATCTTGGAAATGTTTTAGGGATGCTTTCGCGTTTGCGATTAAATAATGTAGGCAAACTTAACAGCGCGCAAAAAAACTATCATGACAGTATTGATATATGCTTAATGCTTTTTTATTGGAATGAAATAGCGAATAGTCAAAATAATAAATATCCTAATGATAAAAAAAGCATTGAGGATTTGCTGACAAGCCATAAAAAACTAAATATAGGCTTAATAAATCCAGATTCCGGCGAAAACTTAAAGAACTTTGAATTTATTGAAAAATGTATAAACAAAAGAAATTATTACCACGGGTATGCAGAGTCTAAAAATAACCTAGGCTGCATTTATAATGAATATACACGACCAATAAATAAAAACCAAAATAAACAAGAAAAAATAAAATTTTTACATAAAGCCGAAGACTGCTTTAATAAAAGTCTTAGCATTTATGGGGCGGAAGATACACCGTTTGAGTATGGAAAAATCAAAAGCAGTTTATCCAAAATTTATTATCAAATAGCCAAAAATATAGATAACAATCCAAAAGAAAGAGAAAATTTCTATCATAAGGCCAGGCTTGCAGCAGAAGAAAGTCTTTCTATTTTTGCAGAAAAGGTAAAAGATACAGATAAAGCATTTTACCCTAGCGAAACTGCTGACAGTAACAATGATTTAGGTATCATTAGCATACTAAAAGATGAGGATAATACCAGTTTACAAATTGCAGAAGATAAATTTAAAGAAAGTAATAAAGTAATCAAAAAAAATGAAAACTGCCAAGCTTACTCCAAAATCATGAATAATTACGCAATTGCGCTATCAAAAAAGCAAGATGAAAATAGTATACGCAAATCTATAGAAATATTTGAAAGATGTAAATCTATATACCCAAAACCTAAATATCCAATAGGTTTTATCATAAATCAAAATAATCTTGGAAATGCTTATTCCAGGCTTTACGCTTACGGCAAAAAAAATCCTGATAAAATATCTACGCAAGAATTAAAGTCCGTTTATGATAAAGCTAAACAATCTTATAATGACGGAATAAACTTTTACTCCAAAAGAGATTTCTATGAAAAAGAACATCTTGATGATTATGAAAAAAAATATAACTTTGAAGTTTTAAAAAATTCTCTATCACCATTTAATATAAATAAAAAGAATCAAGAAAAAGCTAGTACGAACAACGATGAAGACAAAAATATTATAATACAGCCTTTTAAAAAATTTATCCCAAACTTGCATAATGAACAGGAGTTAAATCCTACTGGAAAAAATTTGCTGCATAATAATTTAAATAAATTAAATCTTGTAAACTCATCATCAGAAAACTATCCGCCAGAAGACATCTTTAGACCTTGCATGACCTCTTATGACGAGTGGTACCTCTAGATTTATTTTTTTATAATTTTACAAAACTTTAAAAAACGATCTTATCATATCAATTTTTTAATAAAAAAACACTTTATGTATATAACACACCACAATTTTAAAACCGTAGACACTATTAGTTTCAAATAAATTAAGTTTAACATATCAAAATTTATACCAGTTTTTATAAAAAATTTCTTTATTTTTATTTTAATTTTTTATTATAACTATAAAATACTAAAAGTATTATAATCATTAAGTTTTTATATAATATTTATAAAAATTTAATAATATATATAAAGATATTCTATTACCTACCTACTTATACCTACCTACTTATACCCCACTTACCTTATAACCTACCCTTTACCAAAAGGGTTTTTTTATTGTTTGTATAAGATTTAAGCAAGATACTTAATTACTATTAACTATTACATTTAGACACACCAATATTCATTCAATTTATGCGAACGCAAAGGCTCTTGCTGTTTTATGATATTCACTTGTTTTAGCTTCAGCATTACTTTTGCTATCTTCAGTGTTAGACTGCCTACCTTTTACAATAGCAATAATTGCATATTTTAAAGCAATTGTTTTTAAAGAATCCTCAGGTTTGATAGCTAACCTTGGATCATTAGGATCTGTAAATTTATCCGCATCTGCTAAGCTTAATGGCTTAGCAGTAGATTCTGCACTAGATTTTTTTACAGTTGTTTTACCTTCTAACCTATCTTTTACCTTTTGAAAAACTTCAGATTTTGTATAAACAACACCTAATGGATCATTAGCTTTAATTTTTAACCTTGGATCGTCTAAGCTGTGAATATTCTCTGCATCACTTAATGTTAATCTGCAACCTTCATCAACTTCTTCTTCGTTGTACAAATCAATTGTGTATCTGTCGCAAAAACAAATAGTATCAACATTTTCATCGTCCTTATTCTTTTCTGCACTACTTTTTACTAGCCAATTAAATGATCCGATTCCCCCGGAATTATTTACTTTACACATTTTCCTATCTACCTCTATTTACCCTATTTACCTGTTTTTTTAGTTTTAAGTTTTATACCTTTACCCATCTTTATAAAAACAAAAAGATTTAAAAAATTGCTAAATATTTTTATGTTTTTCAATTTTTTTTGTGTTTCTGGATTAAAACCCAAAGTATATAAGCTACAGTAAGGACAAAGAAAAAAATTATATATATATCAAGTCACACTTTGTTAAATAGCAAAGTATATGCAACTAGTAATTTTAAATATCTACTTCTTTTTATAACACGTTTGGGTAGTTTTAGTTTGAAAATTATTAGCATTTTCATAATTAGCCGATAATTTGTCTTTTATTGGGTTGGTGCTATTGTTATTTGATAATCTGTTTTTAATCGCACTTATATTATTCTTAGTCAGTAATTTATCTTTTATTACTTTGATATTATTACCTATCAATAATTTTTGCTGAACACAAAACATAACTGCCAAAACTATTAAAGCTGTGGCAACTGATAGACCAAATTCATTTTGCTTACTAAATAAATAAGTTATTACAACTAGAAATATTACTGTTGGAATTAATCCCCATATTGCAGAATAAGTAAAACTTTGTAATAACTGAACATCACGAGTTTCTATATATAGCCAGGTTATTGATAACAAAATATTAATAGGTAGTACAGCCATCAATCCACCCATAACACTGTGTTTTTTAGCTACTTCCGTAATCAACACTATAAAAAAACAAGATGTTATTATTTTAAGAGCTATAATCATTAAACTTATTGCCTATATTCTTTCGTGTAAGCATTCTTTTAAATCTTACATTTAACAAGCTGTCAAGTCTAGTGCTCTGTTAAGTTATATTTCAAAAAACTATTAATAATACAATTAGTAAACAAATAAAAGAGGCAATTTAAATTTTTAGAATATTTTAAAGTTATGTGAGAGTATTTTTCGCAAAGTTATTAAAAAAAAGAGAGACTTAAATATTTAGGATATTTTTAATTTATTATGAACAGACTTTTAGTAGGTAGTTTGCAGAATAAAATAAAATTTAAAGGTTCTACAGTTAAACCGGCAGGGACCAATAAGCCGGATATCAATGATAATTTAGCAAAAAAAAATAAAAATATAGCTTTTAAAGGTACCCCAAACACCAATCTAAAAGCTCTAGTTGACTTTTCAAAAAATTCTCTTGCCTTAACAAAAACAACTTTAAGATCCTCCTGCTCAATGGCAAAATCCCTTTTAATTACTGGGGATTTTTTTAAAGATGTTAGAAAAAAATGGAGGGAGCTAACCTGTGTTATTGCGCCTATTACAATTGGTTTATATTTTTGGGCTTCTCATTTAATTTTCAACTCTTTTAAAAGTAGATTATATAACTTGGCTGAAGAACTAAAAGATGTGCATACAGTGGACTTCAGAAGTAGAGATAGTGATGAAGCAAGGTTAAAAAGTATTTGCGATCAAGTGAGTAAATACAATAAAAATTTTGATTCTGTAAATACAGGCTCATTACAACATTTTTTAGATTGGTCTATATCTGGCAGCAAGAGAAATGGTGCTAGAGTTGCATATGTAGCAGGAGATTGCTTATTAAAACTATCCCAAAAAACAAAATCAAAAAAATCAGAGGAATGTTATTTAGATAACTTTTTAGAATTGTATGAAAGACAAAATAAAAATTATTGGCTAGCAAAAATAAAGGGGTTTGATCGTTTTTTTGATTGGTTATTACCACAAAAAGCTGAAGAGCCAATTTTAGAGGGTAAATACTTGTATGATACAAAGTATACCCCTAAATTTGATAAAACATACGCTGCCAAAGAACCACATCAATATGCAAGATTTAAAAATAATCTCGCATTAGGATATTATCTCCGATCAAAAATAAATAAGCAAAATTACAATTTAAAAGCTGCAAAAGAGTACTTAGAAGAAAGTAAGACAATTTTTGAGGCAAATAATATAGATAAACATCCTGTTGAACAAACGATTATTAATAATAATCTGTTAGCAACAGAGCTAAGTTTATTAATAAATTCTTCATCTTTAAATCAAAATAAATACAAAAATTATATTGAACTTAAAAAATTAAATAAATTATCAGATGTTGCAAAAGGTGAATTCAAAAAAATAATTTCATTTATTAAATCAAGTAATTTAGCAATAGCCAGCAAAAAAGAATTTAGCAAATTAAACTCTTTTTATACTGAAACAAATAACTATTATAAAAATCCCAAATATAAAAATAATTATGATTCTAAATCTTTCCCTAATGGTGTAAAGCTAGATAAAGAAAATGAAATTAAATTTAAAGATTATAAAAAGAAAAATGGAGATTTCACCTGTGATTTGCGTCACTATTTAAAATATCCCCGAAAATATGCGGATGAACCCTATTTTATTAAAATTATAGAATACACTTTTAAGCCTAACTGGGCTACAGTTGATGTTTTAATCGCTGAAAATACTTTTTCTTCTTTTTTAAAGAATTTTAATTCTACAATTGAAAAAAATAAAAGCAGAAAAGAGATATTAAAAGAAGCACGTGACTCTATAAAAAATATTACTCAAGATGATGACATAACTAACTACCCCCCTATTTATGCAAATCATCGATATGATCAAGCTGCACTATACTATAGGCTAGCAAGTATAATCGACAATGAACATAAAGAAAAAGACTTGAATGACGGGATTGAAGCACTTGAAAAAAGTAGTGAATTCTTTAAGTCTCAAAAAAACATAAATAATATAAATAGCACAAGCACAACTATGATAAATTATGATTACAATCCTTATGATATGGATTTAGCTAAAAATTACTATTTACAAGGTGTTTTAAATCTAAAATTATTTGAACTAACTAAGGATGAAAAATATTTAAAAAGTGCAATAGAAAGTTTTAATCAAAAAATTGAGGGAGGAGAAAAGACTAAAATTATAGATTATTACAAGGGGACATATCCAATAATTTTTAAAAATTATGATAATTATTTAAAAAAGTTTAAAAAATATGATAAATATATCTTTAATCAAGATAATCATGATGATTCTAAAAATAACACAAAGCAGTTTAATACATTGAGTACAACTAAAATGGATGAAAATAAACGTAATGAAATTGCTAAAGATTTCTTAGAACTTTTAGAAAAAGAAGTGGTAATGCCGAATCTGGATGTTTTCAATTTAAGAACAGTTGTATGGCCATTTGATACAGAATTAAGGTTAAACAAATGGGTTAGGAAGGCTAAACGAATGGTGGAGTAAGTAAAAAACACTCTTGCAAGACTCTAATAACTCTGATACTCATAAATAATTTTGAATTAATAACTTTTGTGCTATTAATGATATATGTATAAAACTTGGGGTTTAAATTATGCTATATATAAACAAAATATCATTTTTATTGGTTCTAATATTTTGCTTAATTGGAGTAAACGCTTGCAGCCTAATAAAATCTTCTGAGCCTAATAAATCTCAAAGTGAACAATTACAGACTTTTGTAAGCATTTTGCCCCAAAAATTCTTTGTTGAACAAATAGGTAAAGACAAAATCAATGTAAATGTAATGGTTATGCCGGGAGAAAGTCCGGCCATATATGAGCCCAAACCTCATCAAATGCGCCAGTTAGGCAAATGTTCTTCATATTTTTCTATTGGCGTACCATTCGAAGCCTTTTGGCTACGTAAATTTAAAAAAATTAACCCTAATATTAATATTATAAAAACCCAAAACGGCATCAAAAAAGTTGAAATGGAAAATTTAAACTTTTTTAGTGCATACTTTAAAAATCATAAAGAAATGAATGTTAATCATCATGATCATGATGCTAATAGTCACCTTGGTTCTCATAGTCATGAAGGTATAAAAGATCCGCATATTTGGTTAGCGCCTTCTTTGGTGAAGGTTCAATCTAAAAATATATTGAATGCACTTATCGCTCAAAATCCTGAAAATAAAAAATATTATACAAAAAATTATCAAGAACTTATTGACAGAATTGATTTTGTTGACAAAGCCATAAAACAAAACCTTGGAAATAGCAAAGAAAAAAAAATACTCCTAACCTTCCACCCGGCTTGGGGATACTTTGCCAGAGAGTATAACTTACAACAAGTATCTATTGAAATTGAAGGGAAATCCCCAAAACTAGAGTATATAAAAAAAATTATCGACTTTGCCAAAACCAAAAATATTAAAACAATATATGTACAACCTCAATTTTCTAAAAAGTTAGCGCAACAAATCGCAACAGATATTAATGGAAAAGTTGTAACTATTGACCCTTTAGCATATAATTGGGATGAAAATTTAATAAATGTTTCAAAAACACTAGGAAAATTATAAATGGTGATGACTATCACAATCTTGACTTGGGTGCATTATGACAGACGTAAATTTGTTAAAAGTAGAAAAACTGCATTTTTCATACGGCGAAAATAAGATTCTAACAGATGTTAATTTATCTATAAATAAAGGAGACTTCATTTCCGTTATAGGACCTAATGGCAGCGGCAAATCTACTCTTTTAAAATTAATCGCTGGCATATTAAAGCCAGACTCCGGCGAAGTTAAGTTTAGTAAAAACTTCTCTACCAACGCAAGCCACTATGTCGGATATGTTCCTCAAAACTTTACTATAAAAGAGGAATTCCCTATAAGCGTACTGGATGTTGTAAAAATCGGACGTATTGGTTATATTCCAAAATTTCAAAGAAGTCAAAAAAAAGACCTGGAAAAAATAAAAGAAGCTTTAGAATTAATGGAAATATGGCATCTGAAAAATAAAAAAATGAGTGAACTTTCAGGTGGGCAAAAACAAAGAGTATTAATAGCAAGAGCTTTAGCCACAGAGGCAAAAATTTTGTTATTTGATGAACCATCATCAAATATTGATGTGGATGGTCAGACCAAACTTTATAGAATATTAAATCAAATAAAAAAAGAACTGGCTATTATGGTTGTAACGCACGATATCAGTATTATATCCAATTATATTACAGGAATATTATGCGTTAATGAAAAAGTTATTTATCATACTAAAAATGAAGTTAAAAATGACCTTGCACAAATGCTGGGAAAAGCAAAGGATAAACTTTGTCCGTATGATTTAATATTACAAATGGTACCTTACAAGGTATTAGAATCTCATTGGGGAGATGAAGAAGAATAATGCTTGAACTTTTTGGGTATGAGTTTTTTAGAAACGCGATAATATCAAGCCTTTTTATGAGTATAGTGTGTGGAATAATTGGAACTCTGGTTGTAGTAAACAGAATGGTATTTATTGCAGGAGGAGTTTCTCATGCGTCTTATGGAGGTGTGGGCTTGGCATTTTATTATAAAATCAATCCAATAATAGGAACAACTTGCTTTTCATTGGTTGTCTCTTTATTAATTGGAGCCTTAACCTACAGAAAAAGAAAAAACTTAGATGCAATCATTGGTGCTATCTGGGCATCTGGCATGGCATTCGGTATTTTACTTATAGATATGACTCCCGGTTATAACGTAGACTTAATGAGCTACTTATTTGGCAGTATACTTGCTGTTACTAATGGCGACTTATTTTTTATGGGAGTGACTTCTGCTATTGTATTATTTACTATTTGTTTTTTCTATAGAGAAATACTTGCAATTTCTTATGATGAAGATTTTGCTATTACTCTTGGCATAAAAACTAAATTGGTTTACTTTATTCTAATGGCTCTTATAGGTCTGAGTATTGTTGTTTTGATTCAAGAAGTCGGTTTGATTCTTTGTATTGCAATGTTAACTATTCCGGCTTATATTGCAGAAAATTTTTCCAATTCTCTTTATAAAATGATGATAATTGCTACTGTGCTATGCTTTGCTTTTGCAATATTGGGATTAAGCTTGTCTTACGTATTAAATTTAACATCAGGCGCCACAATAATATTGTTTTCGATAATTACCCTCATAGCAAGCAAAAGCAAAATAATTTTTCAAAAATCAAAAATTATTAAATAGTGTATATTTACAAATTGCATGATAGAATAGCAGAGATATAATATTTTAAAACATTTTAGAAGTTATAGGGAGTTAAGAGTTTGTATGGCAACATGCGAAAATTTTAAAGATTGTCCATTATACAAAGAATTTAAGTTACAAAAACTAGCAAATATGTGGGTTAGAGAGTACTGCAAAGGTAATTTTTTACAATGCAAAAGGCGACAACTTAAATTAAACGGCAAAGAAATACCTTTAACATTACTACCAAACGGCAAAAATTTAATATTATAAATATTTTTATATTAATCCTCAAAAGTATTTAAAGGCAGAACATAGGCATATAAAATGTTTGATTAATTCCTCGAGCAAGTGCATAATATTTATTACACTACTCTGAATGATTATTTAATAGTAATAAAAATAACCTATTCTCTAAAGAATAAGTATTAATTGATGAGTAGTATAAATATATGGGTGTAGAGAAAAATTATTTGCAATTTAGGAGTTGGTATTTGAATGAATAATTTGGGGATTATTAAAGAATTTTTTTCTAATATGCGCTGTTCTCAATGTAATAATTTTTTTGAGCGAGAATCAATTAAACTGCTGAGGCAAGAAGGAGTTTATCTGGTTGTAAAGATCGCTTGCGAAATTTGCGGAAAAAATATAGGTTTAGCCATGCTTGGCTTAGACAAAGAAAGTATCAAAAAAAGTATGAGCGCAACTGGAGATTTTGAGTCTTTAAAATTAGAAATGGACGATAACCAGCCTATTAGTTATGATGACGTAATTGATGCTCATAATTTTATAGAAGAATTAGGAGCTGACTGGGATAAATTCCTCCCAAATAAAATAGAAGAGAAAGAATAGTCTTTAAAATAAAATTGTTTTTATTATAAAGCAACTTTTAAAACCAAATTGTTTTTATATAAGTGTGTAGGTTATACAAATAAACGGTAGAAATAAATATAAGTGGTAGAGTAACTATTTAATAAAATAGTCTCGAAATTAAATTGAGACTTTCTCAACTAAAAGAAACAATATTGTGCTAACGGTGATGGTGGTTCTTAAAAGAACCATTTTTATTTTGTTCTTATTTATACCAAGTTGATACCTTATTATAAAAAAATATATTTTGTTAAATAAATGTCTAAATTAAGGCAATTTTTATCCTCAGATTGTTTTTATATATGTAGGTGATATATTAAAAGCTCTATAAATACGAAATCATATAATTTATAAGACAATTTTAAAATGTAACTAATAACAAAAATAATATCAATAAAAATTTTTTAATGTTGTAATTAGCATTATAATGTTCATTTCGACAAAAAGTTTTTTAAAGGTCTCTCTCTCAACAAAAAATTGACTCTTCTCAACTAAATGAAACAGTATTGTGCTAACGGTGATGGGTTCTGAACAAGAACCTTTTTTATTGCCAATTTCTTAAACTAACTCAAAAATACTTTTCAGATTATTGAAGCATATTAAGTCTAATAAAATAAACTATTCTCTGAAAAGAGTAATCTGAAATTTAACCTGGAACCAGTATAATATATTAAGTAATTTAAAGTTTTTACAAATCATAGCAATTTTTAAAATTAATTTGTTTTTATATATATAGGTGATATGAAAAAACTCAAATAAATACGAAATCATACAATTTATAAGGCAATTTAAAAATGTAACTAATAACATAATTAATATCAATAAAATTTTTTAATGTTGTAATTAGCATTATAATGTTCATTTCGACAAAAAATTTTTTAAAGATCTCTCTCTCAACAAAAAATTGACTCTTCTCAACTAAATGAAACAGTATTGTGCTAACGGTGATGGGTTCTGAAATACAGAACCTTTTTATTTTGTTCACTTTTAGGCTTAATAAAAATAATAAAAATTTCGTTTATACTTCCTCCTCTATATCCTAATAGAAGGGTATTTTTTTAATTTAAAAAAAAATGCTTCAAATCTTTCATTGTCTTTGATATAAAGTAATATAAGTATACTTGTATTAGATAGAGTGGAATAAGAGGAGAAAATTAATGGCTTCTGTCGATATTAAAAGTCTTTACTCAGAATATGTAAAAAGCCTAGAAACCTACATCATGTTTAGAATTAAACAAGAAATGATAAAGTTAACACCAGAGCTAAAAGCAAAAAACCGCGCTCCAATAAACTTAAGCATGGGAGCACCTGTTCAAGCTCCTCCAGATATTGTTCTTAATTCATTAAAAGAATGTGTAGCCCAACCGGGTATAAACTTATACTCTGTGCCAAAAGGTGAAGCATTCTTTGTAGAAGCAGTTGCTCAAAGAATGAAAAAAAGATTCGGGGTTGACGTTGACCCAAAAACCGAAGTATTTTCTTTAATTGGATCAAAAGAAGGATTAGCAAATACATTCAGAGCCTTTATTAACCCTACAACAGTAGAAAATGAAAAAGATATTATTTTAATTCCTGACCCGGGTTATGCATCTTATGTAGACCAAATCAAGGTTGCAGGAGGTGTTCCTTACTCCATACCTTTAACTGCAGAAAATAATTATATGCCAAACCTTGATGATGTAATTGCTCAGCTGGAAAAAGACGGATATTCCGCTAAAAAAGTAAAAGCTGTTGTAATAAACTACCCAAATAACCCACTAGGAGCAACTGCAACAAAAGATTATTTAAAACAGATTGTTGAATTTGCAAAGAAAATGGGTATCTTATTAGTAAGTGATGCTGCTTATGCTGATATGTACTTTGGTGATGAAGAGGCGCCTACTAGCATATTAGAAATTGAAGGAGCTAAAGATGTCGCAATAGAGCTGCACAGCTTTAGCAAACCTTACAGCATGACAGGCTGGCGTTTAGGCTGGGTATGCGGTAACAAAGATGCTATCGGAATAATTGGTAAATTAAAGTCAACAGTGGATACAGGTATATTCAAGGCAATACAAAGAGCCGGAGCTGATGTACTTGTTTCTGAAGAAGGAGATAAGTACATTGAAGAGTGTAATAAAATGTATCAAAGGAAGCAGGAAATTGCTGTAAAAGGATTTAAAGAACTAGGCTGGGATATGGATAGTATGAAAGTTCCAGGAGCTACTTTCTATTTATGGCTACCAATTCCTCCTCGCTATAAAGATTCTTCAGAGTTTGCGCAAAAAGTACTGGAAACTTCAGGTATTGTTATAGTTCCAGGTTCAGGATTCGGTAAATACGGTGAAGGGTTCTTTAGAATTTCACTTGTTGATTCTGACGAAAGAATACAAGAGTGTATAGATAGAATGAAAGAAGACGGATTCTATTTTAATAATTAAAAAATTCTGAATAATTACTGGTTAATAAGAATATTTGAATATAATTGAACTATAGGTTTACTAGTTTGTACTTTAAAACCAGTATAAAAATAATGCAGATGGAGAAAAAAATGACAAAAAAATTAGAAGTCTATAAGTGTAATATATGCGGAATAATAACCGAAGTTTTACACGACGGAGCAGGCACGCTTGTATGCTGTGGCAAGCCTATGAATATTCTTAAAGAGAATACAGTTGATGCAGCAGTGGAGAAACATGTTCCAGCTGTTGAAAAAACAGCAGATGGCATAAAAGTTCAGGTAGGTAGTACAACTCATCCTATGACTGAAAAGCACTATATCGAATGGGTAGAAATAATAGTTGGTGATACTTGCGTATGTCAAAAATCTTTCAAACCTGGTGATACACCAAAGGCAACATTCCCTGTTAAGTCAGAGGAATTTACCGTAAGAGCATATTGTAATTTACACGGATTATGGAAAGCAGAATAATTATGGATAAAAAAAGAATAGAAAAGGAATTAAATAGCCAGTTGAATAACGAGTTTTTCTCTTCTTATTTATATTTGGCAATGGCAGCATACTGTGATTCAATTAGCCTTCCTGGATTTGCTAACTGGATGAGATCACAGGCTCAGGAAGAATTGTTTCATGCTATGAAGTTTTATGATTATATACTTGAAAGAGGATTTAAAGTTGATCTTTTAAAAATAGATCAGCCAGAAAAAGAGTGGGGATCTCCACTAAATATGTTTGAAGAAGTACTAAAACACGAACAGTTTATTACAGAATCAATTAATAATCTTGTAAATGTAGCAGAAGAAGAAAAAGACCACGCTACAAGAATATTCTTGGAGTGGTTTGTATCTGAACAAGTTGAAGAAGAAGCTTCTGCTGATGCTGTATTACAAAAATTAAGACTAACAGGCGGTCAGGGCAGTGCGTTGTTTATGATAGACAAAGAGCTTTCAACACGCACCTTTACACCTCCAGCAACTAACGAATAGATAATTTAAAAATAACAAGCGTAAAGTAAAGTATCCTTAGCCGGATACTTTACCTCTTTTGATTCCGTAACAATTTTACCAGTAATTAAATTGACCTTTTATTTTTCCACCAAATTTGCACTTTCTGCCAATTCTTCTGGAATCGTAATATTTAACTCTCTAGCTCTTTTTGCATTAATATACAAAATACTTTTATTTGTTATTCTAGGTGGCATTTTAGAAGGTGAAAGCCCTTTTATTATTTTTGCAGCAGTTCTTGCAGCAACATAACCTTGTTCCACACCATCAACACCAATTGCAGCCAAACCACCGTGGTCAGTTACAAATGGCCAAAAGCCTATTTCCGGAAGAGAAGAATGCTCTCTTGTCCACTTTAATACTTCAGGACCTGACACAGCATTGCCCTCTTTATCTTTCATCGTAAAATAGACTACGACATAAAAAGCATCTGCTTTATTTTGATATTTTTTTATCAAACTTTTCCATTCTTCAAAAGAGCCTGTATAATGTACGCCTAAAAGATCGACATTTTGCTTTCTTAATGCTGGCTCAAGCTGCCCACTAATTAGTTTACCTGTAATAGAATCATCAGAAAGCATAACAATCTTTTTGCTACCAGGCTTTAGCATTTTTAAAAGTTGAATACCATCACTAGCGTGAAATCTCTCAAGAATACCAGTTACGTTTTCATTTGGTAAGCTATATTTTGAAGGTTCATTATTAACACCGGTAAATACAAACTTTCTCCCGGTATCTCTCAATGGCGAAGCTACATACTTTGTCGCATTATCATCTGATGTTATAACTACATCAGGGTCCCAAGTTTTAATAAGCTTTTTAGCTTCTTCTGCTGCTGCTTTTACTTGTTCCGATTTATTTTTTCTTTTTGTATCCATATAGTACACTTTGTACTCATGAGGCATATTTTTTAACCCCTGCTTTAAACCTTTTTTTATACCTTTATCTATTCTATGGGTCCAGCTGTATGCATCATGATAAGATGCAATATGAAGAATTTTTTTACCTTCTGCTATTGCTTGTGTTGCACATGATAATGATATTGAAATCGCTAAAGCACCTGCTAAAAACTTAAACATTTTTAAACTCATCCTAACTACTCCTTTTTAAACTTTTACTCAACTCTTAACAATCAACTCTTATTTTGATAAAAATCACATTATTAAATTAAACAAAATCAGAAATTATTTTTTTTAAAACAGAAATTATAATGATTTTATATTAATTATATTTCTGAAGTGATGCAACCTTTAAATTAAAAAAAACAAATAGTAAATCTCCTAAAAGCATTATCGTTAGTAAGAAATCAAAGATTAATATTTGTTAATATAGTATATAACTACAGTATAGCATTTATAACTTTAGTATGGCGTTTCTCTGTATTAAGCTCTCCCATACTAAAATTATATTGACATACATCCATGCATAATAAAATTTCAAATAAAACATAAAAAATATGAATTTCAAAAATATTTGATGCTAAAATTATAATTTACGACCATACTTATCAGTCCCCAAAAGAATATTAGGGTCATCCAGAAGTAAATCTTCTATTGACTTATCAGCCATATTGCACCTAAAGCCTTTACAAGATTCTGGGCGATAATGATATATTTTACAAAAATATTTATTATTTTTTTTCCCAAGAAAAATACACCCTTTATTATCAGGATGAATCATATATATTTTATCCTGATATCTTGCGTCTTTTATAAGTTCATCCAATGATTTATCCCTGAGGTCATTTAGAGATATCATTAAACCCACATGCCCGCCTAATTTTTTTATAGTATCAACCTCATCGGATCTTAAAAGGACTTTGCTGTATGATCTACAGCAAAGTCCACACTGTCTACACTCATGAAAAATTGTGTTTAAATTTTTATCACTATTATTAAACATTTTAATCCGATAATTTCTCAACAGTAGCAACTAATTCTTCAGAAGAATCAGATAACCTTTTCATTGCTTCTGCTGTTTGCTTAACTACTTCATTAACAGACGTTGTTTTATCTTTGTTTATTTGAGAATTTTCTAAAACAGTAGTAATCTGTTCTGCAACTTCTTCACTTTCTTTTGATAAACTACTAGCACTATTATTTATAGTAAATACAGATGAAGATATTTCTGTAATGCTTGAAGATATATTATCTAAAGAGTTCAAAGCATTGTTAATTACTTCAGAACCTTCATTGAGCATTTTAATACCATCTTGCATTGATCCAATAGTTTGATTGGAATCTTTTTCTACTTTTTTAACAATTTCAGATATATCAATAGCAGACTTTGAACTATTTTCTGCAAGTTTTCTAACTTCATCAGCAACAACAGCAAAACCTCTTCCTGCATCTCCGGCTCTGGCCGCTTCTATAGCTGCATTAAAAGCAAGAATATTTGTCTGAGAGGCTATTTCCTTAATAACATCAACAAATCCAGTTATTTCCTCAAGCTGAGATGTTAATCCATAGACCATTTTACTACTTTGCTTGATAGATTCTTCTATTGTTACAAATTTATCAGTAGCTTCATTTCCTGCCTGTTTACCGACTTTTGCCTCATTTGCCACTTTGTTCGCCAAGTCGGCAGACTTTTGTGTAGAATTTAACATCTCTATTGAATTACTATGCATTTGCTTAACTTTTTCAGTAGAAGTCTCTAATGATTCAACTTCTTCGGAAATTGAATTTTTTACTGAATCTATCTGAGTTCCTACTAACTGCATATTGGCTTGTGTTTCTTCGACTATGCTTAAGACCTCTAAAGAGCAATTGTTTACAGATTGTTCAACTTCATCTTGAGCTGTAATATCAAGCATATATTCAAGAGCTCCTTTAATATTACCCTTGGCATCTTTTATAGGCGCACCAGTACAAGACACTGTCATATCATTATTATTAGGATTAGCTTTTCCTTTTTTGCTTACAATGCTATCGCTTTTCATTGCCTGGACGCATGGGCAATTATCTGTTTGACAGTTATCTATTTTAAAAATTTCATAACATTTTTGCCCGATAGCTTCTTCAGTTGTCTTTCCCGTCATTGCAGCGCCTGCCGGATTGATATATGTAATATTAAAATTATTATCAATAGCCTTAATTGGAGTAGGTATAGCATCAAGGTTATTAATTTTTTCCTGAGCCAATTGTTGTTGCTTACGCTCTTCGGTAATATCCTGAATATACTCAAGAGCTCCTTTGATATTACCTTTGGCATCTTTTATAGGCGATGCTGTATATTTTATAGGAACTATAACACCATCTTTTGGCCTTGCGATAGTTTCTTCTGTAACAATAGCATCATTTTTCATAGCCTGAGCACAAGCACATTTTTCTGTTTTACAGTGGGTAGTCTTAAAAAGGTCATAACATTTTAAGCCTATGACCTCCTCTGCGTTTTTGCCGGCTACTGCTGCACCAGTAGGATTCATATAAGTTACAGTATAATTATTATCAATAGCCATAATTGGAGTAGGTATGGTATCAAGATTATTAATTTTTTCCTGAGCTAATTGTTGTTGTTTACGCTCCTCCGTAACATCTTGAATATACTCAAGAGCTCCTTTGATATTACCTTTGGCATCTTTTATAGGCGATGCTGTATATTTTATAGGTATAAATGCATCTCCTTTTGGTCTTGCAATAGTTTCTTCGGTAACAATAGAGTCGGTTTTCATAGCTTGTGAGCAAGCGCATTTTTCTGTTTTACAGTGAGTAGTTTTAAAAAGGTCATAACATTTTTGACCAATAACCTCCTCAGGAGTTTTACCTGCAACTGCCGCACCAGTAGGATTCATATAAGTTACGGTATAATTATTATCAATAGCCATAATTGGAGTAGGTATGGTATCTAAATTATTAATTTTTTCCTGAGCCATTTGCTGTTGTTTGCGTTCTTCAGTTACATCCTGGATATATTCAAGAGCGCCTTTAATATTACCTTTTGCATCTTTTATAGGAGATGCTGTATATTTTATCGGAATAAATGCGTCTTCTTTAGGCCGTGCAATGGTTTCTTCTGTTACAATAGAGCCTGTCTGCATAGCTTGAGCACAAGCACATTTTTCTGTTTTACAATGAGTTGTTTTAAAAAGTTCATAGCATTTTTGACCAATAACTTCCTCAGGAGTCTTACCTGCAACTGCCGCACCAGTAGGATTCATATAAGTTACGGTATAATTATTGTCGATGGCCATAATCGGAGTTGGTATAGAATCAAGATTATTAATTTTTTCCTGAGCCATTTGTTGTTGTTTGCGTTCTTCAGTTACATCCTGAATATACTCAAGAGCTCCTTTGATATTACCTTTCGCATCTTTTATAGGCGATGCTGTATATTTTATAGGTATAATCACATCATCTTTAGGCCTTGCAATGGTTTCTTCGGTAATAATAGAGTCAGTTTGCATAGCTTGAGCACAAGCACATTTTTGAGTCTTACAATGCGTTGTTTTAAAAAGGTTATAACATTTTTGACCAATAACTTCCTCAGGAGTTTTACCGGCTACAGCCGCACCAGTAGGATTCATATAAGTTACGTTAAAATTATTATCTATGGCCATAATAGGAGTAGGGATAGTATCAAGGTTATTAATTTTTTCCTGAGCCATTTGTTGTTGTTTACGTTCTTCAGTTACATCCTGGATATACTCAACAGCTCCTTTAATATTACCTTTGGCATCTTTTATAGGAGATGCTGTGTATTTAATAGGAATAATCGCATCATCTTTAGGTCTTGCAATGGTTTCTTCCGTAACCGTAGAATCTGTTTGCATAGCCTGAGCACAGGCACATTTTTCTGTTTTACAATGAGTTGTTTTAAAAAGATCATAGCATTTTTGCCCGATAACCTCTTCAACAGGTTTACCAACTACAGCCGCCCCTGCCGGATTAATATAAGTGATATTATACAATTTATCCATTTCAACAATTGGTGTAGGGATAGAATCCAAATCACCTTTAACCTGATTAAGAAGATGTTTTGTATGGGCTTCATTAGTCACATCAATTATATTTATGAATAAGCCTATTATTTCATTGTCTTCAAAAATAGGATTGGCAGTATACCTAAGATATAAAAGGTCAGATTCACTTTTTCTGTAAAGGACTTCTTTTGTATCAGCTTTTTTTATTCTTAATGATTTTTGAACAGGGCAATCTTTTGTGCCAGATAGATTATGTTCACAAGCTTCTTCATAAGTAACTTTATTTAAAATATCTTCTTGTTTTTTATCAAATACTTTTAAGTAAGCATCATTTACTAAAACAACAGTACCGTCTTTATTGATAATAAAGGCCGGATTATCAAGTGTTTTTATGAAATCAAACTTTTCTGCAAATTTTGAAATAGTTGTAGATGTCATATTCTTCTCCCTAGCAATTAACTAAACATGAAACAAAAATTAGAGTCTTTTTAAACAGAAACCGCATTAGAATTAGTTTCTTCTAGTGAAATTGTCCTTATAAAATTATCTAAATTAAGCATTAACACTTTTTTTTCATTATCATTAGAGTCTTTAAGTCGAAATGCCGCTTCTATATGATTTTTTATTTTTTCAGAAAATTGTGAAACTATAAATGTTGATAAATTTACAACCTCTGCACCTGAGCACGTTATTATTTCGATAATTTCATCCACTATAATCGCAAATAAATTATCATTATAGTCTAATATAATAATCCTCGCCTCATCTATATTTTCATAATCAGGTAAGTCATAAAGTTTTCTTAAATTTACCACAGGTATTGTCAAGTTTCTAAGATTAAGGATACCTGCAAAATAATCATTGCTCCCTGGCAAGCAAGATATATTAGCAACTGTATATTTTATTATTTCTTTAAATTTGTTTATATCTATTCCGTATATTTCTCCAAGTTTAAATGTAATAAGTGTTCTGGTATTTTCATCTTTTTCAAACTTTTCTTTTGTTTTTAGGTGTTCTAGCACTACTTCTTTTTGATGAATAGTTGCATTGGACTCAATTCTTTTCTTTACATTCTCAGGAAATAATTTTTTAGCATTAAGCTTTATAAGATCTGTGCCTCTAAAAGGAACTATTCCGGCAAAAGAATCTTGTAGTTTACTAATGTTAAACATTGGAATATTTAGTATTTTTTCCGATTCATACTGAATAACTTCTTTTATAGAGCTTACTAGTAAAGCGCAAGAATTTATATTTTTTAATATTATTACCCTCGAGTCATCTGTGAGCTGCTGAGGCTTTAAATTAAAGTACATATCTAAGTCAATTAGAGTATATAATTCATTGCGGATAGCTATAAAACCTTTAATATATTTTTCTATATCAATTTTTTTATAAATTTTAGGTATTTTCATAATTTCCTGAATTTGATCAGCAGAAATAGAATAAGTAACATTATTCAGCTCAAAAACTATATCTTTATCCATTGGAATATGTTTTATTGCATTTTTATCCTGAATATTATCTATTAAAGGCAAACATAAATTTTGAAATACTAACTGAGGATCCAAAATTTGAATTAAATTTTTACCATTGTCAAGTGATATAATGCCGCTACTACAAAAGTTATTATCTGCCGAACTTTTTGCCATATCTTTAATATTATCTTTTGGGACTCTAATAACTTTGCATATGTCATCAAAACAAAGCCCGATTTGGTGATTTTTATAATTTACTATTGCATAATATCTTCCTGTTGATTCTGATTCACCCTCTAAGCCAAATCGCTTTCTCATATTTATAATTGGTATAACTTTATCTCTCAAATTTATTATCCCATCAATAATATCTATACTTGACGGAACCGGTATAATTTCTTGAGAGGGACGAACCGCCTCATTTACATTATCAGCGTTTATACCAAACTCTATTTCATCTAAAATAAAAGTAGCAAATAAAGCATCGCTACTTTTATCACTAATACAACCTTCTTCCATCTATTCATACACCCAAATATTTATCCTTAACTATCCAATAATATGTTTATTTACATCTAAATATAGTATTTATAAAAAAACAACAAATTTTATATTTTTTATTTATATGCAACATATTATAAATATATGTTAAGGATATTTATTAAATTTGTCAAGAGTAATACGCTTCAAAATATTATATTTTATCTCTGTCAAATTTAATATATATATATGATGCATGGAGTTATTAATAACAACATAATAAAAAGAATCAATCTTACAAAGAGAAAAAATAAAAATTAAATATGCACAAATACATTTTAACAAGACAATTAAAACTTAGAAAAATCAACTTGGAAGATTTAAAACTTATAGTAGACTGGGGAAATAGTAAAGTAGCAAACGGAGAATATCTTTCTCTTGAAATGTATAATCTTGCAACTTGTGAAGCAAAGTTTAAAAATGCATATTTTTGGAATGATAAAGCTAAAACATTTTTAATAGAATTAAAGGCAAATTCTCAAGTTATAGGCTCAATAAATTATTGGACAAAGGTAGAGGAGCAAAATGTTGCAAGAATGGCAATAAAAATTGCTCTGCCGGAATACAGGCAAAAAGGTCTGGGGCTGGAAGTTCAAGTAGGTTTAATCAACGAATTATTCATAAAGCACAACTATGATTTTGTAGAAATGCTAACTGACATAAATAATATTCCCCAACAAAAATGTCTAAAAAAAATGAATTTTACAAATTTAAGTTTACAAGAATATGATGATCAGGGTGTTAGACGGCAAGGTTACGTGTTTAGAGTTGATATGCAGAAATTTAAAAGGTCATTAGCGTATACTTATTATTATGGAGTAGATATTTAAAATATATATTTTAGATGGGTTAAGATGGATAAAAAAGTAGCAACAGTAATTGATAAAAAATTTTTTTGGCATAAAGCATCAGATAACAGCAAGGAATGCCCGGAAAGACTTATGTTTATTTATGATAATCTGGAAAAATTCGGTTATCTGGATAAACTTATAGTCCTTCCAAGCAAAGAAGCCTCTGATGAAAAAATATGCTCAGTGCATTCTAATCTTTATTTAAATCAAATAAAAAAATTTGCCTTAAGCCAAAACCTATATGCCTATGATAAAGACACATACCTAAATGAGGACTCGCCGTTTGTAGCAAAATTAGCAGCAGGCAGCTGTTGTACTCTGGCAGATGCCATAATGCAAAACACAATACAAAGAGCTTTTGCTCTAGTACGTCCACCGGGTCATCATTCCGAAATGGGACGAGGTTCAGGTTTTTGTATATTTAATAATGTTGCGATTACAGCAAAGCATTTAATAGACACTTATGATTTAAATAGAATACTAATCATTGACTTTGACGTCCATCACTCTAACGGGACGCAGGATATTTTTTATGATTCTTCTAAAGTTTTTGTTTTATCTGTTCATCAGGCTGATATATATCCATTTACAGGCAAAAGTGCAGAAACAGGTACGGGATATGGCAAAGGTTACAATATAAATCTTCCTGTTCCTTCGCAGTTTGGAGATATTGAATATAGCTACATTTTGGGCAATGTTGTACAGGATGTTATTCAATCTTATTTACCCCAAATTATTATTGTCTCAGCAGGTTTTGACGGGCATATTAATGACCCTATAAGTAAAACTTGTTTATCTTCTCGCGGATACGGTCTTATTGCCAACGCACTAAGAAGTTTTGCAGATAAATACTCCGACGGAAAACTTCTTTACGTACTAGAGGGCGGTTATAATATACCTTCTTTATGGTCATCTGTTAAAGTGTCTTTAGATATGTTACTCAAAGATAAGCCTGATGAAATTAGCTTTAACTACTCAGAAAGAGCCAAAAACATTATTGATAAAGAGCTGCCACAAGAAATAAGGCAAAAATGGCTTGTATATTAATATAGTAGAGAGTGCTGAAATTATAAAAAGAATTTTTTCAGGACTTAAAGTTTCATCATAACGAATTCATAGCTTTATCCTTTTCCATATGTATAAACTACAATTAAACAATGATATATTTATCTAAATTTACTTCTATAGCATCTTCATCAGGTCCTTCAACCCATGCAGGCAAGTTATTTTTGTTTAATGCTTCAGAATTATCCTGATGAATTAATTTTGTATACCTTTCTGGTATTTGTTTATTTTCAAATAAAAATTTTATAGGATTAACAGTTGCAATCTGCTCAAATTGCTTCTCACTTAGGAACTTTTTAAAATGTGTAATATAGTCATTTTCACTCCAGGTATGACTTAACATCGGAGTATCAGTACCAAAAAGGATTTTTTTTGATAATTCTTTGTCACTCAGTAGTTCTTTTAAGTCAAAAAAGTATTTTTCTACCTCCACTTGGTCTTTATGATATTTTTTTTCTCCAAATGAATTTGTTTCCAAGCCCATATCGTGATAAGAAATATCAGCATAAGTATTTTTATATGATAAAAGAAGATTTATAATTTTTTTACGCCATATTATAGCTTGCTCCATTACCGGTGAATTACCACCTTCGATGTAATTACCGCCAAAGTGAGCAAAATTAAGTTTTAAAGCATTATGATTATTTAAAACCTCTTCCCAATTATCAATATTGGCAAAAATATTTGCCTGTCCTTGTGTCATATCTATATCATATGCACCAGAGGCCCCAGCATGAGTAGTTATAGGGATACAATTTGCACTACAATACTTATAAAGTTTATCAAGTCTCTCATCCATTTCTTTAAGTAATTTATCTTCCCTCTTTCCTATAGTCATTTCTCTTAATTTATTTCGTTTAAATTCATTATAAAAAAGACTTTTCGAATTTAAACGATCATAATTTACGCTATTTGGAAAATAACCCATAGGCGGATACATTTTAATACCTAAAAATCCTTTATTTTCTAAAGCATCTATACAAGTGTTATAACCGCAATTATAGTTATCACAGCGCTTATAACAATCATAACCTTTGTGCTTGCAATTTAATATACCTCCTCTTCTGGGGTCAAACATAACAAATGGAAACATTTTAAAAGGATGTCTTTTTATATGTTCAGATATAAATTTAATCTGATGTAAATAGCTCATCATACCTTTAAAAGAATCAGATGAACTATTCGCACCCCATTCAAGATCCATCATAAGAGGTACATATATATCAATTTGTTTATTTTTTTTAGTAAATTTGTTATCTTGAGCCGCTCTATAAGTTAAATACTCTCCATATTCAGATATAAAGTTATCCACAACCACCCCAAAGCAATTTTTACACTTTTTGCTTTTTAGATCAAAATTTTTGAAGCAATTCTTGACCTCTGAATCTTTACATTTTATCTCTTCAGCAAATGCACCTAAAAATTCGGCCCCTCTTCTTTTTACTGCCCCTGCCAGTTTTCTAACAATGAAGCTTCCTGCAACTCTTTCTGCAAGAGGTATTTTAGCAGAAGATCTACTCATTTTATTTGGAATGAATTCCAAGCATAAAAGATGTGTGTGAGCATTAATTACCGGAGGTCTTTTCATCTATTAACTCCTATCTTGCTTTTATTAACTTGTTAGGCAATATTTATAACTTATTCATACTATATTTATAATTAATATCTAAGCATAAAAATATAAAATAAAAAACAATATAAATAAAGAAAAGAACTGTTAACTTACTTTAAAATTACTATCTCTTGTAATTTACATTATATTCTTTGTAAAGAAATGTTATTTTTACAGAATTTTGTATGTAATATCGTGCAAAATTTTTGATAAGATGTTAAAATATATATAAAGTATATAAATAATTAGTGAGTGTATTGGCTATGAATTTATCACAATACGTTAAAACTTTATTTATTATTTTATGGAGTATGATTGCATTCGTATGTCCAATTTCTGTTCAACAAAAATCTAAAACTAATAAAACTCTTTGCTTCTATAATTTAAAGCTAATCAATACTTATTTTTATAATATATTTGTATCTTTAAAAGCATTAAAAAACAAAATAATACCAAATAAAAAGAATAAAACTAATAAAAAAGCAGTATATATTATTAATAAAAAGAAAAAACAAGTATCAAACATATTTAATACTAATAATAAAGTATTAAATCAATCATTAAAACTTTCAAAAGATTTATCATACTTGAGATTAAAGGATGCGCAAGCCACGCAAAATTTAATTTCAAAACAGCACTTTATTCGCTTACAGGATAAGTGTGCCTTTTTATATCCCTTTGTAAGCAAAAAACATTGCAGTCTATATATTTTTTAATTTTTACATCACATACAGTTGAATAAAAAATTTTGAGTTCCTTTAAGGCTAAAAGGGCGCAACTTATGATGGAATCAAATATTATAGAATAAAATGAGTAGTTACTAGCGGACTACTCATTTTAAATTTAAAAATTTTTGATAATATCAGCTAGTCAGAAGTACTTGTTTTCAACTCTTCCATAATACACTCCAGTACTAATAAAATTAACGGTAATCATTTAGCTTTGCCTTTTCTAAAATTTGCAAAATCTCTTTTCATGGTTTCAGAGATTTTTGCTTATTTTTTTGTCAAACCTGCGTTAAAGACTTTATATTAAACTCTAAAGCCGAATTAATATTCATAAAATTGATCTGTAACCCTATTACTGGACAAGTAAAAAAGTCTGCAAGTAATAGGGTTATTTCATGCGTATAATTAAACAAAGGAGGAAAAATGAAACGCAAG
>JANQLL010000162.1 GCA_028280605.1 Candidatus Gastranaerophilales bacterium | reverse complement strand
CTTGCGTTTCATTTTTCCTCCTTTGTTTAATTATACGCATGAAATAACCCTATTACTTGCAGACTTTTTTACTTGTCCAGTAATAGGGTTACAGATCACTTTGTAGAGATCCTTTTTCTTTTTTATTTTTATTTATTCACTAATTAGTTAAAAATAATTTAATCTATTTTATAAAAAACTTAGGCACAGTCGGATTATAGTATTACCTTAACTAATTTGAAATAATGGATGTTACTTGTTTTTTATACTAATCATCAAAGGTTAAAAAAGGGGAATGGAGCGCAGAGATGTTAAAAAAATATTTTATTTATTGTTTTATTTCTTTAATGGTTTTATTTAACTCAAACATAACATCTTATTCGCAGAATTTTTTTTCTGACGAGCAGGTTAATATTAGTGTTTACGAAAAAGTTGCTCCTGCCATCGTTGCTATTGATGTAAATATAGATGATGGTGTTTCCAGTGGAACCGGTTGCATTATAGATCAATGCGGATTAATTTTAACAAGTAGTCATATTTTGGAAAGTAAAGGGGATATAAATGTTACAACTCATGACGGCAATGAGTACAAGGCTAAATTAATAGCGGTTACCACAGAAAACAGCGATCTGGCCTTAATTAAAATAGATACAAAAAAAGACTTACCGGTTATTGAATTTGGAGATTCAACAAAAGTAAAAATCGGACAAAAAGTATTTGCAATAGGCAATCCCTTTGGTTTTAGCAGCACTCTTACTATGGGTATAATTAGTCGTTTAGATTATGGTAAAAATAAAATTCAAACAGATGCCGCAATAAATCCGGGCAGTTCAGGCGGACCTTTATTAAACTCTAAAGGCGAAGTGATTGGGATTAATCAATCAATTTATAATCCCGATAACAATAAGTCTAATATCGGTATTGGCTTCGCAGTTCCTGTTAATGCAGCTAAAAGGTTTATAATTAACTCAAAAAAAAGTATTATAAAAATTATTAAAGCCGATACTATCCCTTGTTTAAAATAAAAAATATCAAATTATTATTTAAAGAGTTGATAAATATTTTGATAATGGTAAAATAGTATTATAGAAGTATACGTCCAAGATGCAAACCGTTATAGTACTTCTCTATCTCGGTCTCATCAAGGAAAAACAAAGAAACAAAAGGAGCCCGAGAAAAGAAATGTTTGAAGATTTAACCCTACAATGTGCTGACTGTGGTTGTGATTTTGTATTTACAGCCGGAGAACAAGAATTTTATAGCCAAAGAGGTTTTTCTAATCAGCCAAAACGTTGTAATGAATGCAGAAACAAAAGAAAGCAATTCAACAAAAAACCCCAAAAAAGGCTATATGATGCAGTATGTTCAAGCTGTGGCTGCGAAACACAAGTTCCTTTCAGACCAATGGAAGGTAAAAGAATTTTCTGCAGAGAATGCTTTAACAATAACAGATAAATTTAGCTTTATCACAATTTAAAAAAATTAATCTCAATGTTTTTTGTAAGTCATTGAGATTTTTTTATTTTTAAATAATAAAAAAGAATTTATTTTAACGTATTTACTTTATGATAAAATTTTTTTATGAAAAGAGGGCTTTGAATATAAAATGGATGTTATAAACACTTTAACAGAAGCAATAAAAGAGTCTAAAACTATTATTTTATTAGGGCATGTTGGACCGGATGGAGATACATTAGGCTCTACACTTGCAATAAAAAAAATTATAGAATTGGCTAAATTTGAAACAAATGAAAAAATAGATATGGCTCTATCAGGCAAATTACCTGATGTCTATAAATTTTTGCCAGATATTTTTTCTATAAAAAATATTGACGACAAATCATTATTAAGCAATTATGATCTTGCTATAGCTATTGACTGTGGTAATTTAGACAGACTTGGCGAGACAAAAGAGCTATTTACAAAAGCTAAAACTACAGCTAATATAGATCATCATCATATGAGCAATACAAACTTTGCGGATACTAACTGGGTAGAGAATGCTGCATCTACCGGGCAAATTATATATAAGCTGATTGACTATTTAAATATAAAGCCTGATAAAGACACTGCAATTAATTTGTATACTTCTATATTAACAGATACCGGCGGTTTTAAATTTGATAATACAAAGTCTGATACTCTAAGAATTTGTGCTGATCTTATAGAATACGGTGCTGATCCTGAATATATCTATAAAAAGTGTTATGAATCCAAGCCTCTTGCTATGGTTAAACTTCATGCAAAAGCAATTGATAAAACTGTATTTCTTGAAAATAATAAAATTGCATACACTGCCATAACAAGAAAGCTTTTGGACTCTTTACAGGCAACTGATGATTATACAGATGGGATAAGTGAAGCGTTAAGGCAAATTAGCGATGTAGAACTTGCTATAATATTTAAAGAAACTCCTAAAGGCGATACTAAAATCAGTTTTAGAAGCAATGGCGTTAGTGCTTGTGATATTGCTAAGCATTTTAGCGGTGGAGGACACAGGCTTGCTGCAGGATGCACAATAAGAAAAAATATCAATGATTCTATAAGTGAAGTCATACCGGTAGTAAAGCACGAACTAAAAAAATATAAAAAAATATAAAAAAATACTCCATGTTTTGATTGGAGTAAGGGGAGTTTATAAGTGTTAAGGAGTTGTTACTTTATATAGATATATTTTTTTTAAATTTGTTCCCAAAAAGTTTCCAGACTAACAAAAAAAATAATAATAAAAAAAAGATGATTTCCTTTAGTTAGAAATCACCTACTTTTTTTATTATTATGAATTAAATAAAATTATTCAAATACAGGTAAGTCGATATAAAAACTGGTACCTTTGTTGCTCTCTGTCGTAAAGCCAATGCTACCGTTCATATCTTTTATTATGTTTTTGCTGATATTTAAACCTAAGCCAGTACCTTTTTTTCTTAAATTACTGCGCAAATTTGCCTGGGTAAATTTCTGGAAAATATGTTTTCTAAATTCTTCCGGTATCCCTGGACCATGATCTATGACAGTAATTCTTACAAGTTTATCGTTTTTATCTATTTTTAATTCAACAGGTTTATCTGCAGGAGAAAATTTAATAGCATTTGAAAGTAAGTTTGTTACTGCCTGAATTAGCCTGTTTACATCTACGTTAACTATTATATTTGGATAATTATCTAGCATTACAAGCTTTATATCAAATTGCTTTGCATAGGTTTCATTAATTTCAACTGTTTTTTTCATTACTTCTGTTAAATTTACCGATTCCAGGTTATAATCCATTTTTCCGGCAGTAATTTTATTAATATCTAGAATATCATCTATAATTTGTTCTAACCTGTTGCAATTATTAAAAGCAATATCAAGCAGCTTTTTTGTTTGATCAGGCAGATCTTGTGTTGATGATGATATTAAATTAAGAGCGCCTATTATAGCGGTAGTTGGTGTTCTTAGCTCATGATTGACTATTGAAATAAAATCATTTTTTATATTTTCAGCTTCTTTTCTTTCCGTTACATCTCGGATGATTACAGAAAATACAACATTACCATCAACTTCTATTCTACTAATACTTATTTCTATTGGAAAAACTGTACCGTCTTTTTTTTCTCCAACGAGTTCTAATCTGCCGTCTATTTGTATATCCAGTAAATTTTTATGATTTTTAATCGTATATTTTTCTTTACAAAATTCTACATCGGGAATTATTTTACAGATACTTTGCCCTATAATTTCTTTTTTAGGGTAGTTAAATAAGTTTGTTATAGCCTGGTTGCTTGCTTGGATTATTCCTTCACTGTCCACAGTTACTATTGAATCAGCAAGATTGTTTACAAGTGTATTAATAAAATCATTATATAAACTGGTTTCTTTTTTATGTTTTTTGGCTTTATTTCTTATATAACTTTCATTTTCTAATGCCAAACTTGCAATAGATCCGATTGTAATAAGCAAGTCTTTGTCTTTATTGTTAAATGGAGTTTGATCTTTTTTATTTAAGACTTGATATACGCCTATTCTTTTGCCGTTTAGCCCTTCTAAAGGAATACAAAGCATACTTTTGCTTGTATAGTTAAACTGTTCATCTACATTTTTATTAAATCTTGCATCGTTGTAGGCATTTTCTAAATTTATGGTTTCACCTGTCTGAAAAACGTAACCTGCTAGCCCAGCATTTGAAGGCATTCTTATTTCTTGATGCTCTTCAAGTCCTATTGCGACTTTAGACCATAAATCTCCTGTTTCATCGTCATATAAAAATATTGTACACCTGTCAGCATTTAAAGCTTTTTTCGTTTCTTTTGTAATTGTTCTTAACAGTTCATCTATAGCTACACGACTAGCATATGATTTACCAATATTTAGTAAAGATAACAATGGTATAAAAAAATCTTTAGGGTCATTTTTACTCTCTATAATATCCATGTCTTAAATATATTCCCTCTAAGCTTAAAAAAATCTATGTATTAATAAATATAATATTTTCAATCTCTATATTAGTCAATTAGAAAAATCAAATTAATATTTTGTTTAATTTTTTATTAACTATTTCTTTTATATTTATATTCATTTCGATTTCTTCCGGCCACTCTCTATTAAAGCCTTCTGTTTTCCATTTTTTAGTTGCATCTATACCCATTTTACCACCGAAACCTAATAAATTACAAGAATGATCTAAAATATCCAGAGGACCTTTAGTTATAAAGCAATCTCTTGAAGGATCGGTGTTATTAAATATTTTCCAACTAATTTCTGATAAGTTATGAACATCAACATCAGAATCTACAATAATAACAAATTTAGTAAACATCATCTGCCCTAAGCCCCATATCGCAGAAATTACTTTATTGGCGTGTCCCGGATATTGTTTATCAATGCTAATTATTGCGCAATTGTGAAAAACACCCTCTAAAGGAAGGTTCATATCTATAACTTCCGGTATAATTTTTTTTAATACAGGCAAAAATATTCTTTCCGTGGCTTTTGCCATATAACAATCTTCTTGAGGCGGCTTACCAACTATTGTAGCGGGATAAATAGGGTTTAACCTGTGAGTCATTACAGTTATATGAAATACAGGGTATTCATCTGCCAAAGAATAATATCCAGTATGATCACCAAATGGGCCTTCTATTCTTGTTTCATCAGGATCAATATAACCTTCTAGTATAATTTCAGCATCAGCAGGTACTTCTAAGTCTACGGTTTTGCACTTTACCAGCTCAACAGGTTTTTTTCTTAAAAATCCGGCAAAAATCATTTCATCAATACCAGGAGGTACCGGCGCAGTTGAAGAATAAGTAATAGCCGGATCACCGCCCAATGCAACCGCAACTTCAAATTTTTTGCCCATACGCTTGGCATCAGCAAAGTTTTTCGCGCCGTCATGATGTTTATGCCAATGCATGCCGGTAGTTGTATTATCAAATTTTTGCAGCCTGTACATACCGGCGTTTCTGATACCTGTTTTAGGATTTTTAGTAAATACTAAGGGTAAAGTTATAAAAGGTCCGGCATCAAGCGGCCAGCACTTTAATATTGGCAATTTATCCAAAATAGGCTGATTTAAATCCGTTACTACAACTTCCTGGCAGGGTGCTTCTTTTACTGTTTTTGGAAATAAAGAACCTACTTCTAACATCCTTGGAAATAAAGATGCTTTTGCAATTAAGCCGTCAGGTATTTTAGAATCTGTTAAGTTTACAATTCTTTTGGCTATATCATTTACGGACTTAACGTTTAAAGCCATAGCCATACGGTCATATGATCCGAATGCGTTTGTTATTACAGGAATGTCATAGCCTTCAACCTTATTAAACAAGAGAGCTTTATTCGGTATATCTTTTTGTTTTGATGCTCTGTCGGTTATTTCTGTTATTTCCAGCTCGCTGCTGACATTTACATCAATTTCAAGCAGTTCGTTATTATCTTTTAAATCTTTAATAAAATCTCTTAAATCTTTGTAAGCCATTATGAATCATATTCGTTTTGAAGTATTACTGCGTCGCCTTCTAAGTTTGGGCTTTCGCATATTACTACACCTTTTACATCAAAGGCTTTAAATGCTTTGATTAAATCTTTATAATTAAAATCAGACTCGCTAAATATCAAATGTTTTTTCTCACCTTTTGGACCATATTCTATCCCTGCAATGTGTGCGTGGAATTCTTTTAGAGCGTGCTCACCTATTCCATTGCCAATGGCTTCAAATACTTGGCAGAACTCATCATAAGTATTAAATTCACCATTGGTGCGTGCGTGCAGGTGAGCAAAATCAATACATGGCAGTACCATTTCAACATCATTGGAGAGCTTTATAATTTCATCCAGGTCGCCCCATTGCGATATTTTGCCGGTTAATTCCGGTCTTACCCAGATATCAATATTTTCTGATTTTAAAGTGGAAATGATTATTTCCATTTGTTTTTTAACTTGTTTATAAACGGTATCTTTATCTTGCCCTAAATAAAAGGCTGCATGGAATGTTATGCTGTATCCGCCGAATTTATAAGCCACTCTTGCGGTATCCAGCACTCTTTTTATACTTGCTTCAATTTTTTCTTCTTCTTTGGCGTTTAAGTTTATATAATATGGACCGTGTGCACTTAGAACAACATCAAGCGATTTTGAGAGTTCGTTTAATTCTTGTTGTGTTTTTTCATTCATTCTAACGCCACGAACGAATTCTACCTCCATGCAGCCCAAGTTTAACTTTTTAATGACATTTAGAGCATTTCCATGGTTTCTTGGCTCTGTCATTAAGGGAATGCCGGCTGTTCCAAATACCAGTTTGTCCATTTATTTTTACCTTTATATATTTATACTTTTAAATTTTTTAATAATAATTATAAAATTTAAAACCTAAAAATCTAAAACTTTTATAATATCTTCGATTTTTGATGATGTTTTAATAACTTCTGTGTTGGAGTTATTTATTGCGCAGTCAGGATCTTTTAGCCCATTGCCTGTTAGTACGCAAACTATTGTTGAGCCTTCTTTAATATTACCTGCTTTTGCGGATTTAATCAGTCCGGCTATTGATGCGGCACTTGCCGGCTCTACAAAAACACCTTCCATTTTTGCCAGATAGTTATAAGCTTCCAAAATTTCATCATCAGTAACAAAGTCAATAACACCACCGGATTCATCTCTTGCAGCTTCCGCCTGTTCCCAGCTGGCAGGATTGCCTATTCTTATGGCTGTGGCTATTGTTTCAGGTTTATAAATTCTTTCGCCTTTTACTATAGCTGCTGCGCCTTCTGCTTCAAAACCGTACATTTTAGGCTTATTAGAAACTACGCCTTTATCATAGTACTCTTTAAAGCCTTTCCAGTAAGCTGTTATATTGCCTGCATTACCTACAGGTATACATAAATAGTCCGGTGCTTTGCCTAGAACATCACAAATCTCAAAAGAAGCGGTTTTTTGCCCTTCAATTCTATAAGGGTTAACAGAGTTAACAAGAGTAATAGGATATTTTTCCCTTAGCTCCTGAACAATTTCCAGTGCTTCATCAAAATTACCGTCTATTGAAACAATTTTTGCTCCGTACAACATTGCTTGGGCTAATTTACCAAGTGCAATATAACCGGAAGGAACAAGAACAAAAATTTTTAAACCTGCTTTTGCTCCATATGCGGCAGCTGCTGCACTTGTGTTTCCTGTACTTGCACAAATGATAGCTTTTGCACCTTCTTCTACAGCTTTGGACACTGCCATTGTCATGCCTCTGTCTTTAAAGCTGCCTGTTGGGTTTAGGCCTTCATATTTTACATATAAATTTATATTTAATCCGATTTTTTCGGCTAGCTTATCAACTTTTATAAGAGGTGTGTTACCTTCATTTATTGTTATTACAGGAGTTTTATCACTTACAGGTAAGTATTCGCTGTATCTATTAATTAAACCTGTATAAGGAGTACATTTTGATGTTGAAGTTGTCATTGCTCCACCTTTTATTTTTTTAATTACTAATCCATTACTCTGATAATATTTTGTACTTTATTAATAGATTCTTTTTTATTCATTTCTTCAATTGCTTTGTTTAAATCTTTTTCCAGTGCAGCTTCGGTTAATAATACCACTCTGGCCGAGCCGTCTTCTAAAACGCCTTTTTGTACTATATTATAAAGATTTATATTATTATTTCCACAAATTGTTCCTAAGTCACCGAGTACACCGGGTACATTTTTTGCATTAACTCTTATAAAGTATTTATTTCTTGTGTTATCGATTTCAAGATGCTTTGCACCATTTCTTTGCTTGCATCTCATTAATGGTATAGGTGTATTATCTAATAATAAGTCACCTACTATACAAAGCAAATCTCCGACAACTGAGCTTGCGGTTGGCAAATCGCCCGCACCCGGACCGGAGAACATTACTTTGCCGACTGCATCGCCTTCTACCATTACAGCATTCACTACATCATCAACACCATAAAGTAAATGAGTTTTAGGAACTAACATAGGATGTACTCTTACGTCAATTTTATTATCATTGGCCATTTGGCCTATTGCAACAAGCTTTATTTTATAGCCAAACTCTTTAGCAAAAGAGATATCAGTTGATGTTATATTATCAATGCCACCAATGTATACGTTGTTTACGTCAACTTTTTTATCAAAGGCTATTGAAGATAATATTGCTATTTTATAAGCTGCATCAAAGCCTTTTACGTCACCTGACGGATCAGCTTCTGCGTAGCCTAAGTCTTGAGCTTCTTTTAATACATCTTCAAATTCACGACCTTCTGTATCCATTTTGGTAAGGATATAGTTTGTTGTACCGTTTAAGATACCTGCTATTTTACTTATATTATTAGCCCCCAGCGAAAGCTTTAGAGGCATAATAATAGGAATGCCGCCGGCTACTGCTGCTTCGTAAAGTATAGTTACGTTATTTTTTTTTGCCAGCTCAAAGAGTTCTGCGCCGTGCTTGGCTACTAGTTCTTTGTTAGCTGTTACTATATGTTTTTTATTTTTAATAGCTGTTTTAATAAGATCAAAAGCTGGATTGATACCGCCAATAACTTCTATAACAACTTGTATATCCGTATCTTCTACTATTGTTTGAGGATTGTCCGTTAGCATTGATTTATTTAAGCCGTCTATATTTCTTTTTTTAGTAATATCTTTTACTGCTATTTTTTTTATTTCTACTTCATCATGATTTTTTAATACTTTTACTACGCCGCTTCCGACTGTTCCAAGTCCCAGAATGCCTATTGATATTTTTTCTTTCATTTTTAATACTACTCCTCAACAATATTTTAAAATTAAGTTGTATTCCTATAAATGGTTAGCTTTGTATCCATTTTATTATAATATTTATTTTTGCTTAAAAATACTGAAAAATCCAACTAAAAAATAATAAATGATTAAAAAGTTAGCATAGTCTTTTTTCTTAATCTTTAGGGTGATAGAATAAACTATCTAAATTTTTTATATAGGAGCAAAGCAAATGACAGTAGGTAGTGAAATTAGTAACCTTACCGCAGGGGAGTTAAAAAAAGCCCTTTTTAAAAAAGAAATTTCTGCGAAGGAAATATTGGATAATACATATAAAAGAATTGATCAGGTTGAAGATAAAATACAGGCTTTGAACTGCCTAACCAAAGAATTAGCATATAAAACAGCTAAAAAGGTTGATGAAAAAATAAAAAATGGTGAAAAATTATCCCCTTTAGCCGGTATACCGATGATTATGAAAGATAATATATGTATTAAAGATACTAAGACAACTGCCAGCAGCAAGATTTTGGAAAATTTTGTTTCTCCTTATGATGCTACTGTTTCTAAAAAATTAAAAGATAATTTAGTTCCTATAGTTGCAAAAGCTAACCTTGATGAGTTTGCAATGGGTAGCTCTAACGAAAATAGTGCTTTTAAAGCTGTAAAAAACCCATGGAATTTAAATAAAGTACCTGGTGGTAGTTCAGGTGGCTCAGGGGCTGCTGTGGCTAGCGGAGAGTCTACTGTTTCCTTAGGATCTGATACCGGAGGTAGTATTAGGCTACCAGCAAGTTATTGTGGAGTGGTTGGAATGAAGCCTACTTATGGCAGAGTTTCCAGGTTTGGATTATTGGCTTTTGCCAGCAGCCTTGATCAAATAGGACCGTTTGGCAGATGTGTTGAAGATGTTGCCCTTACTCTACAAGCTATTAGCGGATATGATCCTTCTGATTCAACTTCTCTTAATAAAGAAGTCCCTGATTATTCTGCTAATTTAAATAAAGACATCAGCGGAATGAAAATAGGCTTTATATCAGAACTTTTAAGTAACGGGGTCCAGCCGGAAGTAAAAGAGTCTGTGGAAAATGCTATTAAATTATACGAAAATCTCGGCGCTAAAGTGGAAGAGGTATCGATTCCCCATAATAAATATGCTATTGCTACATATTATATCCTTGCAATGTCTGAGGCTAGCTCTAACCTTGCAAGATATGACGGTGTAAAATACGGGCACAGAACAGATAATCCCCAAAATGCAATAGAAATGTATACAAATTCCAGAGAAGAAGGATTTGGGGAAGAAGTAAAAAGAAGAATTATGATTGGGACTTATTCTTTAAGTTCAGGATATTATGACGCTTATTATAAAAAGGCTCAGCAGGTCAGAAGGTTGATTCAAGAAGATTTTGACAAGGCGTGGAATAATTTTGACTTATTAATTAGTCCTACATGCCCTAATACTGCTTTTGATCTTAATTCCAAGACAGAAGACCCTTTAAGTATGTACTTGATGGATATATGTACTATTACTGCTAACTTGGCAGGTGTGCCTGCATTAAGCTTGCCGTGCGGACTTGATAATGATGGTATGCCTATTGGGCTGCAGATTATAGGTCCTGCGCTTGGTGAGGAAAGTTTATTGAATGCGGCTTACAAGCTGGAGCAAGAAATAAATTTTGATAAGAAGCCTAATATTTAAAGAATAATTATATTTAAAGCCAAAAAAAGAGGGAAAATTTTCCCTCTTTTTAGTACTTATTTTGTATTTAAATTTTATCCATTATAAGTCCCGCCCTTTTAGCCTTAAGGAGACTCAAAATTTTTTATTCAACTGTATGTGATGTAAAAATTAAAGATTATATAGACTGCAATGATTTTTGCTTAGAAAAGGGTATAAAAAGGCACACTTATCCTCGGTGATAGTCATCACCTTTTTTAGGTCATCGCTACAAGCTTTGATACAGCTTAAGTCTAACTGAAGCAACAGTGATTGATAGACAACAACCATTGCCCCCAGGGGGATAAAGTGCTGTTTTGAGTTTGAAATTAAAATTTGCGTGGCTAGCGCATCCTTTAATTTATTGATATAGAATGGATTCAAGTTTTTTAATGCTTGATTTGTTTTTATCTTACTAAAGACAGCTCTGTTTGATTTAGAGCTTTTGGTTTTATTTATAGGGTTTACGACTGCCAGGGTTTCGGCAGTGCTATTATTTTTATTTTTTAATATTTTTTTATTTATTATTTCTTTAAAGTTATATAATATAGCTAAAAAATGCTTGTTAACATGCTGAAAATAGTAGCAAGTGTATAATTTTACGTCTGCAAAATTTTTATATGAAATAATTGGGCATAGAAATGCTATCATATTCCAAAATAAACAAAATAAAATTTTAAGGTATTGCGTTGTTTTCATAACCAATACACTCGTTAATTATTTACTTTATATATATATTATGACATATTTTATAATATTTTGCATGATAATTCCTTGTATATTACAAGATTGTTACTAAATAAATAGAAGCTAAAATTTTATATCATTTCTTTTTCATAATATTTGGCTAGTGGTGTAATCTCAGGCTGTATTGTGTCCTTTTTAGTTTTTTCCATATAAACCATATGGTTTTGTGGGATTTTTAGCCATTCTATTGATTTATCATCCTTGGCAATAACTTCTGATGAAATAATATATTCTTTTTGGTCCTTATCAAAGTTTTTTACGCCCAAGTATAAGTCAGGGCCTTTTCTATAAGCCATTAGCATATTGCCGTCTGTTACAACAAAGTTACAAGAAGGTGACGTATAGATGCTTCCTTTAATTCCTCCCAATATAGCAGGATTGACATCCCTAAATGTCTTTGGAGATTCTTTAATTAAATCATTAATAGTTTCTGCAAACGTCTTTTTTAGGTTTTTTTTGCCAATTTTAGAAGCATCTGTTGTATCAAAATTTTGTTTTAGCTTACCCAAAAAGTAATAAAACGAGGATTCAGAATCAGTTTTACTCTTTGGCTTGTCACCAAGCAGATTATTAAACCCCCAATTAATTTTTAGTTGGGTATTAAAGCTTAAGGCTCCCGGTACAAATCCATTATGCATAAATGTCCAGTTTTTATAAGTATAAGGATGGTTATAGTTAGTATCTACCTTTTTACACTTTGGTGATGCAGCGCGTATATGAGCCATTATTATTTTTGGATTTTGAGCTATGGTTTGTTTTGATTTTTCTGTGAATAGATTATCCTGCTTGGCTTCCAGTTTATTTTTAAATCCTTGTGGCCAAATTTGAGATTGATTATAAGAATAAATTCCCCAGCCGTCTCTATTTCCAATCTTACGAAGTCCGTATAAGTCTTCATAGTCATAAGGACTATTACAGTTGCCATTTTTTTTAGGTCTTATGGGACTTTGATTTTTTAGGGAATTTTTATCATTTACCAGAAGATCTGTTCTTAATTGCTGTTCTTCTTGTAAATGATTAGGCTTTACTCCTGACTGAACCATCGAAAGCACCCTACATCCAAAAGATATATTATTCTTTCTTTTTTGACTTTTATTAACTGTTTTATTATAAGAGAACGTATTATTTAAGTTCATTGCGCCACCAAACCATTAACTATTTATTAGATATTAAAAACTCGGAATATAAATTTTTAAATTTTGGATCTTTTATTAATTCTAATTTAAAAACATCGTTTATATCATGATTTTTTTGATTTTCCAGTTCTTTTTTATGTTTTAAAAACTTTTTATGCTTTTTATTAGTTATCATTATATTTATTATGTTTATCCCTATGCCTAAAGTAAGGAAAGAATAAGCTATTGCTGCAAACTTTGATACATTTTTTATGCCTTTAAGCTCTTTTTGTATTGTAGAGGCTAATTTTTTAGCTTTATCGTCGCCACTTAGTTTGTTTATATCGTTTATTAACTCTTTGGACGGATTTTTTACGAATTTTGAAAGAGTTTCTGCGCTCACGTTTCCACTCTTTTTTAATTCTTCTTGGGCTACATATTGAGAATAGACTTCTATATCTTTATATGATTTTATTTTTAGTTGATTTATAAGTGGCAGACTTTTAAAGAAATTCCCGGCTTTCTTTAAGAAGCTAGCATTGCCGTTACTTGAAAATAATTTTTCTCTAATCTTTTTGTTGTAACTATTGAAGAGGTTTTTATTTTTGTAGCTGTATGCAGTCAAGTTGTCTACAAGATTAGGGATGACAAGGAAGTTTAAAAATGCAAAAGATGTTTTGAATGCAACTTCTCTTCTTTCATCATCAGACCTTACTGAAAGGTTTTTTCCTATTACGCCGGCGGGATAAATTAACCATTTTAACTGCTCATAAGTAGGCATGAATTTTTTTGATTCTAAAGAAGGAGCGGGAATACACTTTTTAATCTCTTCAAAGCCCTTAAATACAGGGGTTTTCTTTTTATTATTTTCTTTTGACTGTTTACTTTTGTCTGCATCCTGACCAAACTCTTTGTATCCAACAAAGCCTGACTTGCCGGTTCGTTTTCTGGTTATCCAGTTATTTATAAACTGTGAGAAAAATCCTAGCGTTGCAACAATACCTACACTTGCAATTGTTTTCATTCTGTTTGTATTTTTGATTTTTGATGCAATTTTATCTAAGGTACTTGTATTAGAGGCTTTTTTAAATTCTTTTTCTAAGTAGTTAAGGTCTTTAACAAGTTCTGGCAAGCTGGTTTCATGAGCCTTACCTGTTTCTGCAGCAACAGTAATTTGATCAACAGCCCCAAGTTGTTTGCCAATAGTTTCAACGACTTCTACTAAATCTTTGCGAGCTTCAGCCCTTGATTTAAAGTCGAAAAACTTTTTATTTGAATTAATATTTAAAATTTTGTCGGAAAGTTTTTTAAATTCCCCAGGCGCTAGCTTGTTGCTTAACTCAATTTTTTCTGAACCCGGAGTTGCGCTTATATTACTTAAAATATGCTCTATAAACTGTTTGGAGCCTTCAGCATTGTTATATGTGCTAAATTGGTGCTTGTACTGATCCTTTAAAAAGTCAACGGATTTATTGCTTACCCAACCCATTGTATTTACTTTTGAAGGATTTAAAACGTATTTTAGCCCACCTGCAACACCTAATGCGATAAGACCTGCACCAAGGTAGTTTACGGCAGAATTAAAAAGCTGGTAAAATGCAGTTTCTGCTCCTGCATATTTGTTTCTGTAACTGTCAACAATAATACCGGGCGCAATAAGTGACGTGCAGTTAACAAATAAAAGCTGCATTGCCGGATCTTCGAGCTTTTGAAAGCCACTATTAACTTTATCATTTTTGAAAAAGTTTATGACAGGCCTGTACTGCCCCTTGAATGAATTTTGTTTATTATTCTTTTTTGCAGGTATATTATTAGTGACGTTCACGTTTCTTACTTTCCGGGTATAGTATTCTATAAATGACAATTACCATCAATATAAAAACAACACACAAAAAAAATTGTTTGCTTCGTTTCGTCGAATAGATAAGATGAATTCGTATAAGCAGGCTATCTATTATTTATTTCTATTTTTTTTATTTATTAATTTGTCAAAGACTATATAGCTTATAAAAGCTAAGGAACCTATAAGTACTCCTTTTAGATAACCTCCACAAGCTGAGGCTAAAGTATCCATTATTTTTTCGATTAATTTTATATCCTTTTTTTTCTTAAGTTTTAAGCTTTCTCTTGTGGCATCAATACCAGCCACAGTAAATCCGAGGCTGGTATTGATTATCAGTGCTTTTTTTAAGTCATAATAATCTGTTTGGCGTTTATTATTACAAATGTTATGAGTATTGTTAAAACTTAAATTGGATTTAAATTGGATGGTGCCTTTAACACCCGTATTATTGATCATCATATTTCCCCGCAAGCCATCCTAAAGCATTACAAAGAACCCCTGCGCCTGCGACAATTAATCCAGGAACTACAGCAGCAGGACAAACAGCCGAGCCCGCTGTAATAGCTAAGCCTTTAGCTACAAGACCTGTTCCTACAGCCTGAGCCATGGCTGGTCCAACTTTTGACAACTCTTTGTCAAATTCATAAGAATCGTCAACTTTAGAAATCGCTTTACCCATATGATATACACTTTTTCCAAGTCCTGTTATATCAGCTCCAGCTTCTATCCAGCCTCAAGCAGCTTGACTTATTAGTTCTTTGCCTCCTTTGAAAGAAAGATTTTTATTTAATCTCTCTAATGCAAAATTAAAATATGTATCAGCAAAGTTTAAATTATTTAATTTTGCTTGTGACTCAGTGGTATCAATACTTTTAGCTTTTTTGCCTTCTTTTTCAGTTATTTTTTTAAATTCAAGTAGTAATTTTTTTTGATACTTCGGGTCATCTAGTTTATTCTTTAATTCTAGAACCTCTGGGGAAGAAGATTTACCGGTTAGATATAAGTTTTTTAGTTGTTCTGTTATATTAGGATCTGTTAATTGTCGTATAGTATGCCTTAACTCTTTTTCTTCATTTTTTTTAATTAAAGTTTTATTTAAAGCAGAAACCTGTTCTACACCACTTTCTAGGTTGGTAGAGTCATTTTTACTTGTAGCTTCTTCACCTAGAAATTTAATATTCTTTTTAGCTTGTTTGTCCATACTAACTGTCTTTAAATTAGTGAAATTGTAATTGTTTAATTTAGTAGTAAGCATTTTTTTAATTCCCTCTCTTAATTCTATAAAAAAATAATTTTAATTTACATTACATTTAAATATGAGAATAATTTTTTATTTCTTACGTTCCTAAATTTTTTAATTATTTTTTTTATAAAATAAAGTTAAACTCTTTTGAATTATAACATTTACTAAATTTACATTAATTAATAATATTATATCATTTTTCATATCTTAAAATAAATTCCCTATTTTATTATCTTTTTATAACTTTCTACCTATATAGGTTTCTTGGAAATCGATGATGTTATTGCTTCTATAAGTCTGGATACAGGTTTTATATTTATGTTGTCGGGTTCACTCTTTAGTGGCATGTTTGTTTTTGGAACAATCAAGTTTTTAAAGCCTAGCTTTGCAGCCTCACTTACTCTGTTTTCTAACTGTCTTACGCTTCTTATTTCTCCAGATAATCCAATTTCACCAATAATGGCAGTCTCAGGATCAACCATAACATCTCTAAAGCAAGTTGCAACAGCTATAGCAATGCCTAAATCAGCAGAAGGCTCCTGAATATCAATACCACCTACGGCATTTACATAAACATCTTGCTTGCTAAGGTTAAGCCCAACTCTTTTTTCGAGAACCGCCAATATTTGCAAAAGTCTGTTATATTCAACCCCGTTGGCAACCCTTCTGGGAGAAGGATAAAATGTGGGGCCTACAAGTGCTTGTACTTCTACTAACAATGAACGCGAACCTTCCATCGTTGGAATGATTACACTGCCAGGTGTAATAGAGGAGCTTCTTTCTGATAAAAATAAAGCGCTAGGATTTTTAACTTCAACAAGTCCTTCATTTTCCATATTAAACACACCAATATCATTAGTGCTGCCGTAGCGATTTTTTACTGTTCTTAGTATTCTATAAGATTTATAGCGTTCCCCTTCAAAGTATAATACTGTATCCACCATATGCTCAAGAACTTTAGGGCCTGCAATAACTCCGTCTTTAGTTACATGCCCTACTATAATAATCGTTGTTCCCGTTAATTTAGCCAGGTTCATCAAGCTGTTACAACATTCCCTTACCTGGCTTACACTTCCGCTTGAGCTGGTAATATTATTTGAATATACGGCTTGAATACTATCTATTATTATTAAATTCGGTTTTAAATTCTTAATTTTGTTTGCTATATATTCTAAGCTGGTTTCTGCCAGGATATAAAGGTTATCTGAGTTTATATTAAGCCTTTGTGCTCTTAGTTTTATTTGCTGTGCAGATTCTTCAGCTGATACATAACAAACCTTTAAATTGCTATCTGATAAATTACCGCAAGATTGCATAAGTATTGTAGACTTACCTATACCCGGCTCACCGCCTATTAATACTAAAGACCCTTTTACCAGTCCTCCGCCTAAAACTCTGTCAAATTCATCCATGCCAGTAGAGTAACGAATAGATTCATCTACGGGTATCTCATTTAATAATAAAGGCTTAGATTCCTCAATATCTTGAGTTATTAATAATTTTTTTTTATTTTTATCAGATTCTATTTTTTCTTCAACAATAGAACCCCAGCTGCCGCAATCAGGACATTTGCCAAGATAACCTCTTGAATCATAACCGCAATTTTGACAAGTCCATTTTGCTTTTGTTTTAGCCATATTACCCTCTTTTTTTAATACTAAGCCTCTTAACTTAGGCCAATTGATAGTATGCTTTTTTTAATTTACACCTGGCTGGTGATTATAAGATATTCTACACTTGGAGTATAGCATGATAGAATTAAAGATAAGAGAAAAAAATTTTTATCTTATTACCATCATCAAGCTATTTTTAATTAAAGGGTAAGAGAAAAAAATGGCAAATTATACAACCAACGCAATAAACTTGAAGGCACATAACCTTAATGAGGCGGATAAAATAATAACACTCTATTCCAGAGATTACGGACTTATAAAATGTGTGGCTAAAGGCGCCAAAAAAACAAAAAGTCGCCTTGGTGGCAAGATGGACCTGTTTGTTGCTAACAAAATTTTTGCGGCAAAAGGTAAAAGCCTTGATGTAATTTGTCAGGCTGATCTTTTAGATGGATTTCTTCCTATTAAAAAGGATTATACTAAGCTATCTTATGCTTTTTATTGTACAGAGCTGGTAAGTAGTTTTGCACTGGAAAATGACCCAAACAGTAAAGAAATTTATGATATATTTTATGCAGTGTTAGAGGATATATCTGCTGCTAAAACAGAGTTAGAATTACTCTGGACTGTTATCAGGTTTAAACTTGCACTTATTGAAGAAGCAGGTTATGCAGTACAAACTGACTTTTGCGTAAAGTGCAATAATGGCGCTGATGAATTTTCAAATTTTAGTATTGAAATTGGTGGTGTTATTTGCAATAGTTGCAGAAGAAAAATTTATAAAATTAGCCAAACCTGTCCGGAATCAATAGAAATATTAAAATATGCAAAAAAATTACAAATGCCACATGAAAAATTTGCTTATGATATGATTATTTCTACATTTAATTTGTTAAGAGAATATATATCATTTAGAGCAAACAAAAAGTTGAAAACACCTGATATGATTGGTTCAATATGATTACTACCGAGGCGAAGCAAAAAAAATTGAATAATGAAAATATAAATGCAGAGAAAAAAAGCTCTGCGCAAAATTCAGAGGGCTATAGCGCAATATTAAAAAATAAAAATTTCTTGTTTTTATGGCTCGGGCAAGTATTTTCTCAATTGGGAGACCGTGTAACTTTTGTAGTCTTTGTTGCGGTAATAGCCAGCAGCTTTAGTGCATCAACCTCTTTGCAAAGTTATTTATACGTAGCATTTACAATTCCAGCTGTTTTATTAACAGCTGTTGCAGGTGTCTTTGTTGATCGATGGAATAAAAAATATACTTTGATTGCTACAAATGTTCTTAGGGCATTGCTATTAATATTTTTACCGGTGCTAGATAAGACTTTATTTGGAATTTATGCTCTTGCGTTTATGGTTTCATCGGTTACACAGTTTTTTGTACCTGCTGAAGCCAGTTCTATACCTATGCTTGTGCAGAAAAAACATTTATTAAGTGCAAATTCTTTATTTACAACAACAATGATGGGTTCTTTAATATTTGGATTTGTGCTTGGTGACCCTTTAATTAACATTTGTGGTTTAAAACATGTACATTTTGCAGTATCAGGCTTGTTTATTATTTCAGCTGTTGTTTTATTATTTATTAATTATAAAAATAATAATGTTGAAAATCTTCATCATAAAAACTTTAAAGAGTTTTTTGATGAGTTTAAGCAAGGTTTTGTATATGTAAAAAATAAGCCAATAGTTTTAAATGCCATAATAAAGCTTGCTATACTATTTTCTCTTATAATAATGCTTTCTATACTTGCAATAAGCATAAGTCAGCAATTATTATATCCTGACAATACTGCACTTGGTGCGCAAAAATTTGTTTATATTGTTGCAGCCAGCGGGATTGGAATGATAATTGGCGCTTTTTGCGTTGGCAAATTTTGGAGAAAGAAAAGCAAGTATAAATTAATATTTTCCGGTTTTACTTTAGTTGGAATTAATTTAGCCTTATTAACCCTAATTGGACAAATTAACCCTGATTTACATTTTAAAATACCAAACTATAATATCTTTGGTATCTATTTAGAATCATTTAATTTAACTTACAGAATGATTTATAGTTATGTAGTTGCTTTATTTATTGGATTTGGCTGTTCTTTAATTGCGATACCTGTTCAAACAATACTACATAGCTCTGTTTCTGAAAATGTAAGAGGTAAGGTCTTTGGTGTTCAGTTTACAGTAATCAGTACGTCATCTACATTGCCTGCTATCATTGCAGCAGTAGGAGCAGATTCTATAGGTCTTGTTAATATGTTGATTATTTTAAGTTTGCCTATAACTTTGTTTGGATTTTGGGGATTATCAAAAAAATTAATAAGAAATTTAATTAAAAAAAATAATTTGTTATAAAATATAAGTAGTGGTATTAAAAAGCTGATGATCATCACCAAAATATAAAATACACGCTAGTTTAAAAGGACAAAATATCAAAATATGAATTTGGGTAAAGAAAAAAAATCCAAAAAATTAAATTTTGAGATAAAAAATAATATATATTTTTCTGTCAGTAGCGAAGGTTTAGGGCATTCCAGCAGGGTTCTGGCAATTGCAAGAGAATTTGATAAAGAAAATGTATGCATTGGCAGTTATAACTATGCCTATGAAAGACTTTCCAATGCCGGATATAATTGTTTTAAAGTTCCTCAAGAGCTTAAGTTAGTGGGGAAAAAAGGAACATTTGACGTAAGAAGAACTATAATAAAAAATCACTCCTGGGCTTTAAAATTTAATCAGATGGTAAATAAAGAAATCGAGCTTATAAAAAAAACAGGAGCGTCATGTGTTGTAGCAGATGGTAGGCTTGTACCGGTTATGGCATCAGATAAGCTGGGTTTGCCTTGTGTTGCATTGACAAATCAAAGTGGATTTTATCCGTTTTTTGCACAGGATTCTGCTTTAATTAGAGTATTTGGCAGATCGTTTGACTGGATAATGAAAACATGGCTAAGCTCTGCTGAAGAAATTATGATACCGGATTTTCCGCCTCCTTATACAGTTTGTTTGCCAAATTTAAGCCATAATTTAAAAGTTATGAAAAGAACCCGGTTTACAGGTCCGCTTGTTAGTTGGGACAGAAATGAGATTGAAGGCATTAAGAGACCGAGTTGTCCTTATATTGTAGTTACTCTGGGTGGGCATTCTTATCGAAAACCATTATTAGATACTGTTATAGAAACAGCTAAAATTTTACCTGATATACATTTTGATATTTTTACAAGTTTAGAAACACGTGATTTGCCTGATAATATAAGAGTGCTATCTACTGTTGGAAGCTTAGCCAGCTATATGAAAAGTGCCGATTTAATAATTACTCAGGCAGGGCATAGTACGGCAATGGAACTTTTAACCTTGGGAAAACCTTCTATAATAGTACCGGATGCAAGACAGATAGAACAAGAAAACAATGCCTCAAGAATGTATCAACTTGGAGTCGCAGAGACGATGGGCTATGATAAACTTGATAAGTTTGAAATGGCAAATGCTATAAAAAAAGTGCTTAATGATTCCAAATATATTGATAGTTGCGAAAATTTTGCTAATATGGCTATGGAAATTCAGGGAAGAAAAATTGCAGCAGACGTTATTAAAGATTATGCTGCCAGATTGACAAAATATTAAATTTTAACAACAGCTTAATATTTTTTTATATTATAATATTTATTAGTATAATATATTTTGAGTATTCATTATTCTTTAAGTATGGCAAAAGCGGATACGAGAGGTAAAAAAACAAAATTGAAAGATAGATTTACTCTTGCAGTATTAATAATTCTTTTATGGGTATTTTTATTTATATTTCATAAATATACACCTGTGCAGTCTTCAATTTTTATTCTTTTGGGATTTATGATGCTGTATGTTGCTTTGATACAAGCAGCCCAATATCATCAAAAAAGAAAATATAAGAAAAAACCTAAAGAATTAAATACTAACTACAAGCCTTTCGTTACTATACTTATTCCTGCTCATAATGAAGAGTTTGTAATTAAAGATACTATTGCTAATATGCTTGCAATCGATTATCCACACTATGAGATAATAATTATTGATGACAGAAGTACAGATGATACCGCCAGAGTTTTAAAGGAAGTTGCGGAAGAATATCCTGATAAATTTAGATTTTACACTCGTCCTGATAATGCTTTTCCGGGAAAATCGGCAGTATTAAATGAAGCTATGGTAATCAGCAAAGGTGATGTTATTTGTGTATTTGATGCTGATGCAAGAGTTGATGCTGATTTTTTTATCAAAATAATTCCTCATCTCGCAGAACCGGATGTTGGTGCAGTACAAGCCAGAAAAATAATTAATAACCATGAGCTTAATTTTTTGACAAGATGTCAAAATAATGAATATTGCTTAGATGCTCATTTTCAAAGAGGTAGAGATACTATCAAAGGCGCTGTTGAGCTTAGAGGAAATGGGCAATTAATTAAAAAAGAAGCCCTAAAAGATGTTGAAGGATGGAATAATCATACAATAACGGATGATTTGGATTTATCAACAAGATTACATTTAAAGGGTTGGGATATAAGATTTTGTATTGATGTTCCTGTTTTTGAAGAAGGCGTTGCATCGTTTTTTCCGTTATTGAGGCAGAGAAGAAGATGGCTAGAGGGTAGTATTAGAAGATATTTAGATTATTTTATGGAAGTTTTAACATCTAAAACAGTTTCTCTTAGAGTAGGTTTAGATATGTTGGCTTATATTTCAGAGTTTGTTTTGCCTATATGGCTTGTTTCCGAGTGGGCTATTAATGGAATAAACTTTGTTCGCGGTACTAATAACCATTTTTTAAGTTCTGTTGCTGTGTTACCGCTTATTTGCTTATTTTTTATTTCTTGTCTTATATATAGTTTAAAGAAATATCATAAATTTAGCTTATTAAAAGCTATTATACAGGCTATTGAAACAGGTACTTATATGGTATTTATTTGGACACCTGTGGCTTCTTATATTATTATTAAAATTATATTTATGAAAAGAGGTCTTGACTGGGGGAAAACCGAACATGGAATTCAAGAAAAAGATGAAAATCAAGCTACTCAAGAAGAAACAGAAATTGTATAAATGCTAAAATTTGCTACTACAGCAGCCTATTTTGTGATATTTTATAAATATTAATAACTATACTAAGTAGGTGATAAAAAATTTTCACCTTTAATAATTTAAGGTCGAGCGAGTCGGCTTTGCTGACAGAAAGCGAGGCAAAAAAAGAATTTGCCCCTATGAGGGATAAGGGGTGGATAAAAAGAAAAAATTTTTTATTCCTTCTTAACTCAGATAAGTGGTATAAATAATAGAGGTTTAATATGATTTCTCCAAGAAAACATCTCTGGGATTCACAAGGATATGACCAGCAAATGTATATTGAAGACTGGTTGTTAAAACTGGACTTGAATGAAAATGTAATGGGACCGTCTCCTAAGGTTCTTGAAGCTATAAAAAATATTACAGAAAGCGATATTAAGTTTTATCCTGCTTATGGTGAGCTTATAAACAAAATATCATCAGTTCATAATATTGATGATAATATGATATTGCCTACGAATGGAGCAGATGAAGCTATTAGCTATATATTTTCAACATTTGTAGAAGAGGATGACTATGTAGTATCTGTTTCTCCATCTTTTGCCATGTATGAAGTTTATGCAAAAAATATGAATTGCAATTATGTAGAAATAAAATATGATGAAAAATGGAAGTTTCCTGTTGATAAATTTTTAAGAAGAATAACAAAAAATACTAAAATAGCTATAATTACAACACCTAACAGTCCCACTGGAGAATCAATATCTCGTGATGACTTGATGCAAATATTGAATGCGTGTTCGAATTGTTTAGTATTACTTGATATAACGTATTCCAGCTTTGCGCAAGATGATTTTATTGATTTAATAAAACAATATCCTAATATAATTTATACAAAATCATTATCAAAAGATTATGCACTTGCTGGTCTTAGAATTGGATATATTATTGCCAATCCTGATATATTAAATTTCATAAAACGAATAATAAGCCCGTTCAGCGTAAATACCCTAGCGATCAAAGCTGCTATTGCAGCACTTGATGATACTGATTATTTTGAAAATATTAAAAATAATGTAAAAAAATCAAAACAATATCTTACTGATGAATTAAACTCTATTGCTAACGTTGTTTATCCTAGTGATGCAAATTTTTTATTAGCTGATTTTGGGCAAAAAGCAGAATTTATTTATAAAAGGCTGTTAAATTCGGGTATAAAGGTAAAATCATTCTTGAATAATCCTATTTTAAAAAATTGTTTTAGAGTAGCATTGCCGACCCCAAGTCAATGTAAAATGATTGTAGACACAATTAAAGAAAAAAAAGACTTAATAGTTTTTGATATTGATGGTGTTTTAGTTGATACAAGAGAATCTTATCGAAAAGCTATAAGATCCACTTACGAATTTTATGCGAAAAAAGAAATTTCTTTTGATAAAATTCAAGAAACGAAAAATTTGGGTGGATTAAACAATGATTGGGACTTAACAGAATACTTGCTTAAAAAAGATGGCATAGAAATGCCAAAGGTTCAGATAATAAAGACGTTTCAAACTTTTTATCTTGGAAGTAATTTTAATGGATATATTGCTAATGAGTCGTTATTAATAAATCCTGAAATATTAAAAGAACTTGCTAAAAAATATGATCTGGCAATATTTACAGGTCGACCACGCCCAGAGGCTTACTATGTTTTGCAAAGATGGAACCTGTGGGAATTATTTTCAGTAATAGTTTCAATGGATGATGTGCCAGAGGATGCTCAAAAACCTGAACCTTATGGTTTACATAAAATAATGGATATAATAAATCCTAATAAAATTTATTATATAGGTGATACAATAGATGATATGATTGCTGCACAAAAAGCTTGCGTAAAAGGTATAGGAGTATTACCACCTCAAGATAAAAGTGAAAAACTAAAGCAAAGCCTTATTGAGAAAGGAGCTACAATAGTTTTGAACAGTACAGAAGATATAGCTGATGTTGTTAATATTGAATTAAAACAACCTGAAAATATTCTGAATTCATAATATGGGAGTTATGAAAATGAGACAAAGTAGTGTCGAAAGAAAAACACTGGAAGCAGAAATATTTATAAACCTTAATCTTGATGGAGAAGGTGTTAAAAATATTGATACTGGTATTAAATTTTTTGACCATATGTTAGAGCAATTAGCTTCTCATGGCTATTTTGATTTAGACATAAAAGTTGTGTCTCATGACGGAGATTCTCATCATATTATCGAAGATACTGCTTTAACACTGGGAGAGGCTTATAAAAAAGCTCTTAACGATAAAAAAGGCATTAACAGGTATGGACATACCATAATTCCTATGGATGAATCATTGGCAATGTCTTCTATTGATTTAAGCGGAAGACCGGTTTGTGTTGTTGATGTTGGTATACCTGAGGAAAGTGTTAGAGACTTTGATACTGTATTGCTAAAGCACTTTTTTACAAGTTTTGCAACCGGATGCATGTCAACAGTGCATATAAAATTACTGCACGGAGAAGATCCACATCATAAAATAGAAGCTATTTTCAAATCTTTTGCAAGGACGTTAAACTTGGCATGTGCGATAAATAAAGAACATGCTGATGTTATTCCATCTACAAAAGGTTTAATTTAAAGTAGTGAGGAGTCAAGTACTACTACTTACAAGTAAACTTAATCTATATCAAAAGCTTACATCGATGACTTAAGAAAGGTGATGACTTTCACCCAATTTAAAGGAGATAATACAGAAATGGGCTTAACCATTCTTGATTACGGGGCAGGGAACCTTAAAAGCTTAACTAATATACTTGAACTGCTTAAGCAGGAGTATATTGTAACTAGTGAACCAGATGTTATAAAAGACTCTGATAAGTTGATTTTTCCTGGTGTAGGACATTTTGGTCAATTTATGAGTTCCTTAGAAGAAAAAGGTTTAACTGATATAATTATTGAAAGTATAAATTCTGGTAAACCGTTCCTTGGAATATGTCTTGGTATGCATGTTTTATTTGAAGAAAGTGAAGAAGCTCCTGATCAAAAAGGACTAGGTATTTTTCCAGGTAAAGTTATTAAATTTAAAGAAGGTAAAGTCCCTCAAATTGGATGGAATAAAATACAAACAACCGACAATAACTCTGTTTTGACAGATGATTATGTTTATTTTGTGCATTCATATCATGTGGTACCTGAAAATAAAGATATAGTTTCATCTTATTCTAATTATCATATTGATTTTACGGCTTCTATTGAGCATAAGAATATCTATGCTTTTCAATTTCACCCTGAAAGAAGCGGCATGGTAGGGTACAATATTATAAAAAAATGGCTTGAGCTGTAAGTGGATATTAAAGATAAAATTAAAAGTAACATTTTAAATTTAATCTTTGATAATTTAAATAAAAATAATTTAACTGTTTTTTTATTTGGCTCTTATGTCACCGGCAGTGCTACCCAAGCTTCTGATATTGATTTAGGCATTATTTATACGGATAAAATACCTTCTGATAAAATATTAAGATTAAAAAGTTTATTAAATGAAGAACTAAAAATATTAAGAGATATCGATATTATTGACTTTCAAGCTGAGTTAGACCCAGAGTTTAAGCGAATTGCGCTAAAGGATATTGAGATATGGCACAAAACGAAAGAATCTTACGAAATATTGAAAAATATGAGAATGCATTACAAACTTTAAAAGATGTTTTGTTAATTGATGATGTTACTGATATTGTTAGAGATGCAACAATTAAACGTTTTGAGTATACTTATGAGCAACTATGGAAAGTACTAAAGCATATTGCGACAGCTGAAGGCTATAAAGCACTAAGTCCTCGCTCTGCATTTAAGGAAGCATATAAGCTGGAATTTGTATCAGAAGATGAAGAAGAGTTAATACATGATATTATTGAAAAGCGTAATCTCACAGTGCATACTTATAATGAGGAAATGGCAAAAGATATTTATGACTTTATTAAAAATAAGGCCATTAAGGCTTTTTGCAATATAGAAGTAAGATTAAAAGATTATATTAGTTAATTTACTTTTCTGACTGCTTGACTATCATAGAAGCAGAATATGCAGCACCAAATCCATTATCAATATTCACAACAGATACAGTAGGCGCACAACTGTTTAGCATCCCTAACAATGCGGATATTCCTCCAAAATTAGCACCATACCCAATACTTGTAGGCACAGCAATTACAGGACATGGCGCAAGGCCCCCAATAATACTTGCCAATGCTCCTTCCATCCCAGCTATAACAATTATGGCAGAAGCATTTAAAATATCATCAATATTATTAAATAATCGGTGTACACCTGCAACACCGCAGTCATAAAGTTTTTTTGTTTGTATGCCGGAAGCTTTTAAGAATATTCTAGATTCTTCGGCTACAGGAATATCTGCAGTGCCTGCTGTAATTAAGCAAGCGTAATTATGTGTTTTTATTTTAGGAAAGGCACCGTAGCTTATGATTTTAGCTTTTTCATGATATTTGCATTGAGGCAGCTTTTCCAAAACATAATCAGCATTTTCTTTGGTTGCCCTTGTTGCTAGAACAATACTATTTTTTTTCTTTAATTCTTTTAATATTTCAACAATTTGCTCATTAGTTTTGCCTGAACAAAAAACAACTTCAGGGAATCCTTGCCTCAGATGCCTGTGGTGGTCAATTTTAGCAAAATCCATTTCTTTGTACGGCAAATTTTTAAGCTCATACATGGCTTTATCTAGTGAAATATTATTATTTTTATATTCTTCAAGAAGATTTTTTAAGTATTCCATTTAAACTACCCGAAACATAACCCTTTAAGTCTAAACAAACATAATTATAATTTAATTTTTTAAATTCTTTATCTATAAATTCAGAATGCTTTTGTATAAATTGTGAAGAATCATCAGGATGAAGCTCTATCCTAGCAATTTCATTATGATGACGAACTCTGTATGTTTTATACCCCAGATCAATTAAGATTTTTTCTGCTTTTTCTACTTGTTTTAATACTTCAGAAGAAATACAAGTATCATAAGGTATACGAGAGGCTAAGCATGCCTGAGACGGTTTATCCCAATTAGGCAAATTCAACTGTAGTGATATTTCTCTTATTTCTTGTTTATTAATATTTGCTTCTATAAAAGGGCTTTTTACTCTCAGTTCTTTTATTGCCTCAAAACCCGGTCTGTAGTCATTTAAATCAGCCACATTAGAGCCGTCGCAAACATAATTTATACCTTGCTGGTCTTTAAGCTCTATTAATTGTTTAAACAGGTATGTTTTGCAGTACTTGCAACGTAATTTATCATTTTTTATAACATCTGAATGATTAAGAACTTTTAATTCCAATATTTTAATAGGAATATTCAGAACTTCTGCAACTTTTAACGTTTCTTTCAGCTCAACAGCAGGGTAAAATTCTGAATTTATTGTAGTTATTAAAGATTTTTGAGCTAAAATGTTATAGGCAACATAAGACAATAAAGTACTGTCTGCGCCGCCTGAAAATCCTACAAGCACGCTTTCATAGCTTTTTAAAATATCTTGTAGGTGATTAAATTTTTTTTGTAGATTTTTTGATAAATTTAAAGTCTTCATATTCAAAATTATAGCAGTAATAAAATAAATTGGATAAAAATATGCACATAAATGAGTTTGACTATCACTTGCCAGAAGAACTAATCGCCCAATTGCCCTGTGAGAAAAGGGATTGCTCAAGATTAATGGTTTTAAATAAAGACAAAAATGTAATTGAGCATAAAAAATTTTTTAATATAGTTGATTATTTAACAGACAATGATATTCTTATAATTAATAATACCAAGGTAATACCAGCCAGGTTGATAGGTCAAAAGGATACAGGCGCAAAAATAGAAGTATTTTTACTCAAGGAAAAACAAGAAAAAATATGGGAATCTTTAATAAAGCCGGCCAAAAGGGTTAAACCGGGGACTGTAATTAAAATTGCTGAAGGCTTTATTGTTAAAGTTATTGAGAAAACAGAAAATGACAAGTGGAAAGTAGAATTATTGTATTCAGGTAATTTTTATGAAAACCTGGAAAAAGTAGGTAATATACCTTTACCACCTTATATCGAAAGAAAAATGAGTGATCAGGAAATTAAACAGCTTGATATGAATAGATATCAGACAGTTTATGCGCAGACACCTGGTTCTGTTGCTGCACCTACTGCAGGTTTGCATTTTACTGATGATATACTGGAAAAGCTCAAGCAAAGAGGCGTACAAGTATGCTCTGTTACTTTGAATGTAGGTTTAGGAACATTCAGGTCAGTAAAAGTTGACAATATTCTTGAGCATAAGATGGATGAAGAATTTTATGAAGTATCTGAAGAAACAGCTAAAATAATAAATAATGCTAAAGAACAAGGTAAAAATATTGTTGCTGTTGGCACAACTTCGGTTAGAACACTGGAGTCTGTTTATAAAAAGCATAATAAAATTATATCAACTGCTGATAGCAGCGATTTATTTATTTATCCTGGATATAAATTTAATGTAGTAGACAAAATTATAACTAATTTTCACTTACCAAAATCTACTTTATTGATGTTAGTATCAGCTTTTGCCAGTAGAAATTTTATTTTTGATGCTTATAATGAGGCCATTGAAAATAAATATCGTTTTTATAGTTATGGAGACTGCATGTTTATACATTAAGCTCTTCTTTATATAAGTCGATAAAATATTTTATAGTAGAAAAGTTTTTATCACTCTCATAATTATCAGACTTTAATGAATATAAGAATCGATTTAACAATACCGGTATTAAAGTAGGCGGTACACAGCTGCAATCTAGCACAAATTCATTAATACCTATATTTGATTTTAAAAAGGGAATTTCTGCAAAAAGATCCAGTATTTTTGCCTTAAATAAATGCATTCTGCAAAAACCATCAACTGTTAGCGGAAATTGTTTTTTTACAAAAGGATCACGAATAGCAAATTTATTGGAATGGCATGGAGCAGGGCAGGATAATCTTGATAAAATAGCATCATTTTTATTTAACGGGCATAAGCCCATACTAGGAATTCGTATATTACCGGCTACAGTCAATTTTTTATTTATTATTTTTTCATTTATCAGGGATATGCAAGATTTTATGTTTTTAATATATTTAAAATTGCTAAAATCAACAGTAAAAATATTGTATTTATCTAATAAACACTCTACTGAAGCACTATTAAGCAAGTATAATCCCTGACCAAGTTCTATTGGTATATCTTTAAGGTCTTTATCATTTATAAAAGCATTAAAATAACCAAGATTATTTATCACGACTGAGGCCGGATTAGGTTCATCCAGGCATAGTGTTTTTATATATTCGTAGCTTCTGTCAAAGTCTCTTTCTATTATGATCCTGGGTGTGCTTAGTTGCAACTTAATATCATTCTTTTGACAATAATTTTTTGCTTTTTTGATTATTTTATTAAAATCTTGTTTTGCTAAATCCGCTGTGCTTACAATTTCGCCAAATTCTATGGCATATACAGGCTTTTGCTTAAACCTTTTAAGATATTTATTTAGATATTTTATCTGCTCAAAACTTGTTAATCTTAACGTTATTTTGGGTATACAAGAATTTTGTTCCGGCAAATAATTATTTGAAAAGTTAAATTTAGAAAAACTCCAGTTATGATTTATTATATTTTCTATAAATTTAAAATTTTTGTCTTGATGGCTTTCAAATTCGCCAGAGAAGTGGTTAGCTTTATAATACAAATTATATGGGCTATGTTTAAAAGGTAATTTTCTATTTATATACCTTGGCGCTTTATCTAGCAGTTTTTCTATCACGCTTATGCCTTTTACAAGGGTTAAGCTGTTATCAAAACTTCCTTTTATTATTATGTAGTCTATACAGTTATTTTTAGAAATTTCTTTTGCGAGCCAGGGCAGGTTGTTAGAATCTATTGATAAGCTACTGTTAGAGTATGCTTTTAAATAGCAAATATTTTTTAAATAGACTTCTTCTGTTATATTAAAGATATCAATAGGGCAAAATGATTTTAAAAGATTCATCGCATAATAATTATGCACATTCAATCCTGAATCTGCATAAATTTTCAGCTTGGATTTATTATTTTTTAATAATTTTAATATATCAAGACTGTTTACAAGTATCCCATCTATTGAATAATTTTCAATTTTATTTATAAATCTGCTTATTCTTTCAAGTTCATCTTCGGTAATATGTTCTTTAAAGTTAATTAAAAACTTTAAGTCATTTTCTCTTGCCAAATCACAAAAGTCTGTTAAGTGCTGCAAATTATCTTCTTCAAAAAAAATAGAGTGATAAGCATATATATGCTTACAACTTGTTTGAAAAATTTGTTGTATATCTTCTATACTATTAACTGGAGCGATTATTTTAGGCTTGGGCATAATTTTTTCTATACTGACTCAAATAATTCTTTCTTACCTTCTATAATTTTATAAATTATTTATATAAAAAAAATCATTTTAAAAATGTAAAAAATAAAAAAATATCTAAAGCCTAAAATTTATTTGAGTACCTGTATAATAAAAGCTTTTGATATGCAATAAAGTCGATAAAGTTATACGACAGAATAAAAAGATATACACTAACTCAAAAATACTTTTCAGATTTTTCACTCGTGTAAAAGCTAATAAAATAAACTATTCTCTGAAAAGAGTAATCTGAAATTTAATTGAGTAC
>JANQLL010000024.1 GCA_028280605.1 Candidatus Gastranaerophilales bacterium | reverse complement strand
ACCAAGAGGTTAAAAATATGAAAAATCAACATAGGGTGAACGTAAGAGTTCCCGACGAGATTTATAATAACATCCAAGAAATTTGTGGAGAAGAAGGCACCAAGCAAAATCCCAGGGGCTTACCCAGGAACAGCTTGCTGGCAATCTGTGGAGTTGGTGTAAGATTTGTACGAGAGCTTGAGCAAGGAAAGGATTCTTGTCATATAGGAAAGGCTATGATTGTTATAGCAATGCTTGGGCTGAGTCTTACTATAGATGGGAGTGATGCAATATGAGTCGAATTCTTGATGTTTATCTGTATCACCATTATGCGGGGCAGTTGATACAGAACGATTCTGGCAGCCTTTCTTTTTCTTATGATGAAACATATATAAACATGGGTGGTGACTCCTTGTCAATCTCGTTGCCACTAGTCCCTGAAGTTTTTGATGTAGATAGAATAAAGGCATTTTTCGCTGGTATTTTACCGGATGATATTGCTCGATTTAAACTGGCAAAGTATTTGGGGCTCTCAGAAAAGAATCCTTTTGCTCTACTTGAAGTCATTGGTGGTGAGTGTGCAGGTGCTTTGTCCTTATATCCGCAAGGTCAAAAGCCACAAGAGAATACCCCGGATGACTTAGAGGTTCTGGATGATAGCAAGCTTCAAGATATCCTAAATCTTTTAAAGAATAGATCTTTATTGGCTGGCGATGATGGCTTACGCTTATCATTGGCTGGTGCTCAAGATAAAATTGCAGTAGGTTTGCAGGATGACAAAATTGTTCTTGTAAAAGGCACATCTCCAACAACTCATATTTTAAAGCCTGTTAATGATAGTATTGCAGGCAGTGTTCATAATGAGCTATTTTGTATGCGTTTAGCAAGAATGATTGAGATTGATGCACCTCATTCAGAAATTAGGTATGTAGGCAATACTCCTTATTTTTTAATTGAACGATATGATCGAATTAAAGATAAGGATGGTCATACTATTCGTTTGCATCAAGAGGATTTTTGTCAGGCCCTAGGTATTATGCCTGATATGAAATACGAGCGTGAAGGCGGACCGAATTTTAATCAGTGCAAAGAACTTATAAGAAAAAACTTTGCAAAACCGGCAGTTGACCAAATTTACTTGCTGGAACGTGTTATTTTTAATTACTTGATTGGCAATGCAGATGCCCATGGCAAGAATTTTTCTTTGCTATACAATGCAAAAAAGCCAAAGCTTGCACCTGCTTATGATTTATTGAGTACGGCTGTATATGCTAATTTGTCAGGAAAAATGGCCATGAAAACAGGTGGAAAATATAAGCCTGAAGATGTACACCTACGGCATTGGCATCGTCTTGTACCTGATACAACAGCCGCTAAAAGAAACTTGGAAAAACAATTAATAACCCTTTCTAGCAAGTGTGTTGAAGGTGCAGGTGTACTCAAGGCTAACTTGAAGGAAGAAGGCATTACATCAGTAATTTTTGATCAAATATGTGAAGTCATTGCTAAGCGTGCTAGGCATATTGAAATTAAGATTAACTAAATATTTAGAAAAAGCATTAAAAAATCACCTTCAATATATTTGAAGGTGATTAAAAAACGTTATGTATATCTTACGGTGAGCGTCACCTATAAGTTTTCTGAGAAGTATTGCCCTGTCATAATTTGCATTTTTTTAGCGTTTGTAGTCTTGTGTATGTTTGACTTTTCTGTATCAAACTCTTGCATTATCACTTCTGCTTCCTGATCAAGAAGAGTGCATTGGTTTAATAAGTCATTATTCTTTAACTCTTTCATCATATTTAGCTTAGCCTCAACATGCTTAAGTAGATTAAGCTTATTCCTGTGAACTCTTTCAAATGCCTTGGCATTTGTAGATAGCTTATGATATTCAGTTTGAATTTCTGTCATTCTTTTGGCTTTTTGCAATGAAAGCTTTTCGATTTCTAATTTTAATTTTTTTTGGTTATTAAAATTTTTAAAAACATTAGTAGGTGTCAAAATTGCTGTTACGCCAAATGCTAAACTTCTATCAGATAAGTCACTTATGGATTTTATAGGGCTGCTCTTGTTAGAACCATAAAGGTTATATTTTGAATAAATCCCAAACATTGGTAAATTTTCTCTTTTTAAAATTGAGAGTTCTTTTTCCTTTTTGTCTATTTCAAGATTATAGATTTGAGAATCGGGCATGTTTTCATAATTAAAATCTTCCGGCAAGTTCACCTTTGCAAAACCTAATAGTTTTGTCTCTTTAGGATCATAAGATTCGCCAGTATAAAAAGCCAGGTCAGACAAAAAGTTTTTCAGTTTTATTTGTAAACTGTCAATTTTATCAACTGTTCTGGCTAATTTTATTGCATTGTCGGTCATTTCAATTTTAGATACTAATCCATTTTGGTATAGCCTGTTTTTTAGGCTAAATACTTTTTTATAAATTGGCATTACTTTTTTGCTTGCGGCAATTTCTTTGTAGCATATCAATGTATTTGCATATAAATCAGCAACCTGTGTTGCCGTATCTCTAAGGTTAACTTTATATTGTAACTCTTTTGAATTTACATCTTTTTTAGCTATTTTAACTTTTTTGCCTCTAATGCCGAAGTCAAAAAGATTATAAGAAAGGTTCAAAGCTATCAAATCTTGATATCTTGTGTTAGAATTTAATACCTTATCTCCAACAGTTGCAAAAGTAAACGGGTTATCTTGGTCTACATCCATTGAGTATTCTGCATTTGTATAAGTATTTAACGTAGGTAAATACTCTAATTTAGCTTCTTTTACGTTTTGTTTACTGATTTTAATATTAATATCAGCCATTTTTAAATCATAAGAGTTTTCAAGTGTTTTCGACAGAATATAATCAAATGAAATATCTTTGGCTTCAGCAGTGTTAATATTACAAAGAGATAAACAAACAGCTACTGTTAATAATGTTTTTCTAAGTTTCTTCATAATGTTTTTATATTACTCCCATTTTATGAAAATTTTATTTTAATGCTATCACGATCGGCAAATAAAAGTAATACTTTACTAAATTGAAATTAATAAAGTGGAGCGAGTCAAGAAATCCGACTCGCTCCACGCTATATTTAAAAGGAAAATCTTTCTTTTAAGAAAGAGAGAAAATCTGTTTTAGTTCACCATCAGTCAGCTCAGTAATCCATTTTTCGCCACTGGATATAGTTAAATCAACAAGCTCTCTCTTAGATTTTATTATCTCATCAATTTTTTCTTCAAAGGTGCCAAGCGTAATCATCCTGTGAACAATAACATTTTTAGTTTGACCAATCCTGTAAGTCCTGTCAGTTGCTTGATTTTCTATAGCCGGGTTCCACCAAAGGTCATAATGTAGAACATTTGTTGCTGCGGTTAGGTTCAAACCTGTACCACCTGCTTTTAATGAAATAATCAAAATATTTGACTTATTTTCATTTTGGAAAGTATCAATTATGCCATCTCTTTGCTTTCTGGTAAGCCCGCCATGAAAAAAGTCTGCTGTATGGCCAAGTTCCTTTTGAATCATTTTTTCAAGCAAAAAGCCCATTTCTTTGTACTGCGTAAAAATTAATGCTTTTTCATTTTGCTCCAAAATGTTTTCCATAATAGACATAGCTTTTTCAGCTTTGCCGGAATGTTCTTTTAGGAGCTCTGCGGCTTTATCCTTAGTGTACTGCATAGGATGGTTACATATTTGCTTAAGAGCGGTTATTAGCTTGAAAATTAAACCACGTCGTTCAATACCGCTGGATTTAGCAATTTGATCCATAATAGATTGTATTACTTTTTCATACAGGGCAGCTTGATTTTCTGTTAAGTAGCAATACTCGTCAAAAAGCATCTTATCAGGTAAATCGCTTATGATAGTCTTATCAGTTTTTACCCTTCTTATTAAAAACGGTGAAATTGCCAGCTTTAGCTTTTCGATTTTTTCCTCGTCTCTAAACTTTTCAATTGGCACACCATAGTATTTTTGGAAAAAGCTTAAATCTTTTAAATAACCTTTATTTGCGAAGTCAAAGATACTCCACAGCTCGGATAGCTTGTTTTCAACCGGTGTACCGGTTAATGCAATTTTATTATCGCACTTTAAGGACTTAACCGCTTGAGTTTGCGCAGTAGAAGCATTTTTAATATTATGAGCTTCATCTATAACCACAAACTTCCATTCGGTTTCTTTAAACTTTTCTATATCCATTCTTAATGTAGAATAAGTTGTGATAATGATATCAGGCTTGTCTTCCGGCATAACTCGATCTATACCGTGATATATATATGCATTTAGTGATGGTGCAAATTTTTCAAGCTCTTTATACCAGTTAGCAACCAGTGTTGTCGGGCATATAACAAGCGCAGGCGCAGTTAATTGTTTTTCTTCTTTCATTTTAAGAATCAGCGCTATAACTTGAATAGTTTTACCAAGGCCCATATCATCTGCCAAACAACATCCAAAGCCTTTTACCGAGTTAGAGTATAGCCATTTGTATCCTCGTTCTTGATAGGCTCTTAATGTTCCGTTTAAATTATCGGGCAGATCAATTTCTTCTACTTTAGTAATGTTATTAATAACTTTTTCTAATGCTTCATCATAATTAAAATAATAATCATCAAAATCATTGGTTAAGTATGAGTGTAGTACCTCCATAGAGCTTAATTTAGGCTTTGGTCTCTGGAGTATTTTTATTATATTATTAACTTCTTCTTGGTTAATAAGTAAATATTTATCCTGGAATTTAATAATACCTTCATTACTCTCAACTAACTGCAAAAATTCATCTTTAGTGATAGTTTTATCTCCTAAAGCAATTTCATAAGAAAAATCAAGAATATCAGATAAAGAAAGGTAATTAACATTTTGCACGTTTTGTTTTAAATTTGCTTTTACAGATATTTTTGGACTAACGAAATTTTTGATTTCTTTTGGTATAAAAGTATATATGCCAAGATCATTAAGTAAACTGGAAGTTTTTAAAATAAATTCCTCAATTTCTTTTGAATCTATAACAACTTTTTTTAATCCCTTGGAGTTAGATATCTCTTTTAATATCGGTAAGTAATCCGCTGCAGAATCAATTTGCCTTAAAACGTCAGGTCTTAAACTTTCAATATCATAGTTAAAAAGTTCTTTTTCTTCAGTAAATAAAACTGATAAAGGTACAGAATCAGACTTTAAACTGGTTTTATCCAGAATATCAATATATATTTCAAATTTATCATCAGAAGCTGATTCTATTCTAATAGCCGGTGATACATTTTTATTTTTTATATGTAGTCTGTTTAACCAGTTAGAAACGCTTTTTTGTATGTTTTTACCATCATTAGTAACTGATTTAAAGCTTAAATTTTTGGCAAATATAGTTGACGCTTCATTTTTTTTGAGCTTAGCTCCTTTTAAAAACAATATTTTCTTTATTATTCCTGTTAAAAATATTGATAAAACATCAAAATAAGCACTTCTTTTTAAGATAGTTTGTTGATTATGCTTAAATGCAATATTTAAAGGCATTAAACTTTTATAATCCTGTATTAAATTAGTAATTTCAGAATTATCAATTAAAGGAACATATCTAATATAAAAACTTGCATCATTATCAGATATAGTATCAGGTAGAAAGTGTGCTGATCTTACAATTTCTTTAACAAGATGAACAGTATAATCAAAGAAGTATGTAGAGTCAGAAATATTCGATTTATCTTCTATAGTATAAAAATCTATAAAATAATCTATAAATAAATCAATATCAATAATTACACCATATTTTGCTTCAAATTCAATTTTAGAATCTTTATGTACAGGCACTAAAAGCTTGTCTTCAGAATAATTTACCCTGGACCCCTTGTTCTTTAAATATAAAATAAAATAATTTGATGGAGTCACAAATACTTTTAGGGTATTTGTTTCATCAAAATATAAATAAAAATGAGTATTTCTTACTTTATAAGATAAGTTTTTATTAAAAATAGTATCTATTTCAGGAGTTACTATTGAATAAATATTTGATAGTGTACTTTTAAATTCTTTATTTTCATAAAATAAAGGATTAGCAGGTAATAGGTTGATAAACGATTCATAATCAAACTCAGGTAAGTTAATGTCAGGAAGCTCATTATGCTGAATCTTGCTTTCATATAAATTATTAGTATCATCACAATTTTGAAATTTGTTAATAAGATTTTTGTTTAAGCTTTCTTTATTGCTTGCATGCTGGTTTAACAACCCAGAAAATGTTGTTTGAGAAAGTCCTTTTAAATTAAATATCAAAAAGGGATTATTTTCTATCTCTGCAGCAAGCTTTAAGCAGGACGTAATAACATGCTTGCAGCAAGCACCTTCAGGACAATCACAACTTGTAGATATATTTACTATCTCAATACCAAATAAATTAATGCTTTCTTTTTCTAATTTGTCCAGCAAGGCTTCGGATAAATGTTTTGAGGCAAGTTCTGATGCCATTACCGGGTTTAAATCTATTATTTCTTTTATTTTATTTATCTGTTGTGCACTAAATTTTTCTAGCTCAAAAGATATATCTATTTGTGCATTATTTTCGTCAATATTAGCAATAATACTATTATCGTTAATTGCTAATATATCTGTCGGGCAACTATCTGAATAAGTTCTGGCCTCTAGAAATAAATCACTGCATTTGCAAAATTTCTTAATAGATAAATTAAATTCTTCTAATATACTAACTTTATTTTTTGTACTCATAATCCAACTTTATTAAACTAAATCCGCTAGATATCTATTATATCTCCAACAAACTTTAAATTCTATTTTTTTTTAATCCAAAGATAATTTTTTAAAATTTATTACCCGAGAAATATTCCCCAATTTAATCTATAATAATGATTAAGAAGGAATTATCCACAAAGGAGATTTTAATGAAAAAACTCATTATAAATATAGTCGTTATTTTTTCAATGTTGTTCTGCATAGGATTAACACCGGCTTTTTCAATTGAACAGAATAAGCAAAATATTATAAGAATTACTGCAAAATCATCTGAATCCTTTGATCCTGATACAGCTGTGGTGATTTTAGCAGTACAAACAGAAGATAAAAATGTACCCAATGCATTGCAAGAAAATAATAAAAAAATGAATAAAGTCCTCAGCTCACTTAAAGAGCTTATAAGGGACGAAAAAGATTCAATAAAAACATCTTCATTTTCAATCAGACCTATAAAAACATGGGATAAAAAATTAAAAAGAAGTACAATAACAGGGAATAAAGTACATAATAGTATTACTGTAAAAACAAAACAAATAGATAAAATTGGTAAAATTATTGATGTGTCAATAGAAAATGGAGCCAATAACGTAAATAATATCAATTTTATTGTTGATAACAATGATAAGCTTTATCAAGAGGTTTTGGCAAAGGCGTCAAGAAAAGCAAAAGAAGATGCAAAAGCAATTGCCATAGCTTTAGGTGTAAGAATTAAAGGTATAAAAAGCGTAAATGTGAACCAAGGCCACTATAGGCCCATGCAGTATGATTCAGTTGCACTGGGCAAAAGTAGAGAATCAGCAACGCCTATAGTGCCGGGCAATGTTGATATTAACGCAAATGTCACGGTAGAATTTATAATTGAGTAAATTGATAAAATTAAGAAATAAATAAGACTTTTTTGTTTTATAATAAATTAAAGACAAAATATTTGAATAAGGCTATATAATGTATTTTGAAGACGGTAGCGTATTTGTAGAAAAACAAGACCAATGTATGACGTGCAGCAACTTTGTAAGAGGTGTTGCATGCCCATTGTTGCAGGCACTTGGAATGGGTGTCGTCACGTTGGATGGTGTTATGTACGTTACAAATTGCGGTTTTTATAAAGAACATGTAAGGCATTTGCGATTAATTCACAGTGATGAGCAAAAAGCTGATGATGATAAAAACAAGGAAGATTAAGGCATTAGTGGAATAATAAAAAAAAGTTTAATTTAAATAGATGAACTGTAAATTTGTACTAAAATAAAATAGTATAGTAAATAAAAAAGATTGAAAAAATAAAAGAATATGAAGTATAAAGATTATTATGAAATACTGGGCGTATCAAAAAACGCCACTGAAAAAGAAATAAAATCGGCATTTAGAAAGCAGGCAAGAAAATATCACCCTGATGTAAATAAAGCTGCTGACGCTGCTGATAAGTTTAAAGATATAAATGAAGCTTATGAAGTTTTGTCAGATAAGCAAAAAAGACAACGTTATGATAGCCTGGGTTCTAATTGGCAACAAGGGATGGACTTTACACCTCCTCCAGGGTATGAAAATATAAATATAAATTTTGATAATATGGGCGGTTTTGGTGACTTTGGAGATTTTGGCGGATTTAGTGACTTTTTTAGCTCTATTTTCGGTGATTTTATGCAACAAGCAGGCCCCTCAACAAGAAGAAGCCAACGCAGGTCTTCGTCGGGAGCTGGTTCTAGATATCATGAACAGACAAGACATGAGATGCGTCCCCAAAAAGAAGATTTGGATATAACACAAGATTTATATTTAACTTTTGATGACTTGATGCTTGATGGCAATAAGCCGGTAAAAGTAAGCTATATAGATAAATGTCAAAACTGCTCAGGCCCGGGTAGCAGATGTTATAATTGTGGAGGTAGTGGCGTTGTTTCAATAGCCAAAACCTTAAATGTAAAAATTCCTTCGGGCATTAAAGAAGGTGCAAAAATTCGCTTGGCAGGCGAGGGCAAAGCAGATAATTACGGTAATAAAGGTAATCTTTATCTGGTTGTAAGATTCAAGGATCAGACTAATTTTAAAGTAGAAGGCTCAGACATAATAGCAGAATTCGAAGTCTCAGCACCAAGCGCCGTATTAGGCACAGTTTGTGAAGTTAAAACCCTTCAAGGCGTGGTTAAAGTTACTGTGCCTGCCGGCACTCAATCAGGCAAAATGCTAAGGTTAAAAAACTTGGGATTACCTAAAAAAGGCGGAGGCCATGGTGACCATATTGCAAAGGTCAAAATAATCATACCATCAGACCCGACTAAAGAAGAAAAAGAACTTTATAAGAAGCTGGCTGAATTACAGTCTTAAAAATTATGACAAATAGTATAAATATACAGGAAATATATTCAAGAAATGAGCTCCTCTGGGGTGCAGATGCTCAAAAAAAGCTTTTTGATAAGCACGTGATTGTGTTCGGTCTTGGTGGTGTAGGTTCTTATGCAGCAGAGGCTTTAGCAAGAAGCGGAGTAGGTGCCTTAACTTTTGTGGATTTTGATACTGTGTCAGTTTCTAATATAAACAGGCAGCTCTTAGCGCTGATACCAGATATAGGCAAGTCTAAAGTTGCTTTGATGAAGGAAAGAATCAATCAAATAAACCCGCATATCAAGGTAAATAGCATACATGATTTTTATAGGCCTGAAATAAACGATTTAATCTTTGCAGATAAGGTTGATTTTGTTATTGATGCAATAGATAGTTTAAAAGCCAAGGTTGAATTAATAGAAACTTGTGTAAACAAAAATATTCCGATAATTAGTTCAATGGGTGCAGGTAATAGGGTTGATCCAACGCAGCTTTATATTGCAGATATTTCAGAAATTAATATAAAAAAATGCCCTTTTGCAAAAAACCTCAAGTATCGCCTAAAAAATAGAAATATAATATCCGGTTTGCCTGTAGTAGCCAGTACAGAAAAACCATCTGCCCTAGACAAAATTGAATCTAAAATGGAATACATTGACAACAACGGCGAAAAAAAAGAAGTGACAAAGATATCACCCGGTAGTTGTCCTTTTGTGCCGCCTGTTGTAGGTTATATGCTTGCCGGCTATGTTGTTAACTCTTTTAATCAAACTTAATATATAATTAAAATTACAGGATATATTTAACATTTTTTAATATATCAGGTCACTTTTCGGTTAGTCTTTTCTTCGATTTATTATACTTTTGTATATATTTTTTATTGTTATCACCCTAAAGGGTTATTTCCTAGATTAATAATATATGATAAATTTTAACATAAGTTGGTAAGAGTTAATAATGAAATTAATAGAAGAGGTGAGCACATGAAACAATCCAAGAGAAAAGGTTTTACCCTAGCAGAAGTACTTATTACGTTAGCAGTTATCGGTGTTGTAGCAGCATTAGCAATTCCAGCACTTTTAAATAATATCGGTAATGCTCAATTTCAATCTGCAGTCAGAAAATCGTCAGCTACATTGAATCAAGCTTTACAGCTAAGATCAGCCAGAACAGGTGATGATGTAAGAGCTGTAACTGATTCAGCAGGACTTATGGCATTTTTTGAATCTGAATTAAGTGTTATACAAAGAGATGCAGCAACTAATACTATATTCACTGCTGATGGTATGTCTTATACTTTTACAAGATCTGGTACTTGTGAAGCGTCAGGTGCCGCTGCTGACGTATCGGCTACAGCTCCTTGTCGAGTTGTAATTGATGTTAATGGTACAGGTGGTCCAAATCTGGATTCTGATGCCCAAGGTGACTTTTTTGATCAATATAATTTTGTTATAACAGCCAATTCAGTAGTTCCAAGAGGCAATTCATTTGGAACTAGAGCATTGGTAGAATAACAATTTAGAAAAATATTAATAATTAAAATAAACCTCTGACTCAAAATCAGGGGTTTGTTTTTTTAAATTTTACTCTATTATTATTGAAGATAATGGTATATAATAAGTTAATATGATTGCAATAGAAATGGCATTTACATAACAGGTGAAATATATGACAAGAAAAGGTTTTACTCTGGCAGAAGTGCTTATTACATTAGCAGTTATTGGCGTTGTCGCAGCATTGACGATACCAGCTGTTTTGAATAATGCAGGGGCAGTGCAATATAAATCCTCAGTAAAAAAAGCCGCGGCAACATTAAATAGTGCTATACGATTTAGGAAATTAAGAACAGGTAATATAATAGCTGGCGTAAATAGTCAAAAAGACCTTACAGATCTTTTTAAAGAAGATTTAAGTATTTTAAGCACCAGTGGCGATAATAAAGTTTATACTACTGATTCTATCTCTTATACATTTCTTGGTAGTAACTGTGAGGCTGTAGGTGTTGCCGATAAAACATGGGCTGGTGCTGCTTGTAAAGTTTTAATTGACGTAAATGGTGATAAGGGGCCCAATCAAGAATCCGATGTTGAAAATGATTTCAGGGATCAATACAGGTTTGTTATAACAACAAGTGATGTAATACCTGTTAAAGATTCAATTGCGGTAAGGGCATTAACTGAATAATCTGCTTAAACAGTCTATATTCTATCAGGTCCGAAAAAATCTTTGTATTTGCATTCTATTCTATTGAACGGAATAAGAATACTTTACGGATACTGCCTAATTACTGTTTAACTTTTTTTTTGCCAATATTTTTAACTGTTTTAATTTCTTTATCAATACCTTCCATCATTCTTTCAAAATAGAAATCATATTGTTCAGTAGTGTACAAGTATGCAGCCCCAAGCAGACTGCTTCCTATTAAGGCGCCATCTAGCCATTTACGTGTAGTTTCGAAGATATCTCTTTTACGTTCATCAGTTAAACGATTAAACTTTTTAAAGTTATTCATTCCTTTTATAAATTTACCACGGAAGTAGTCCGTAACCTGCTTCATTTGTTTTGGAAAAAATTTAGGAATAACGTAGTGAGTAATTAAGAAGCTTGCCCCAACCTTGAATGCAATGAAGCCAAGCAATACCGGTGCAGGATGTGCTTTATAAACTCTTTTCCAGAGTGGATCGCCTTCTTTTATTTCGTGTTCTTTTTTCTTAATTCTCAGGCGTGTTTTGTACTTCATATCAGGAGTATGATTAGTGGCGGTCTCTTGAATTCCAAATCCTGCCGTGTTCAGCTCATTTATAAAAGACCCGTAAGTCTTGTAAATCTGGTGATTCTGCATATTTGGCAGTATATTATAAGTATTATACAAATTGTTCACTTGAGCTTACATCCCCTAAACTGTACTCCAGATTATTTCAAGATTTTATGTTACCCATCAAATAGTGATTTAAATTTCTTCCTATCCTATTTAAAAAAAATACCTTCAAAATATTGCCAAATTTATTTAAAAATTTATAAAAATTTAAAATTAATTAAAAGTTTCCGCAATTTCCTAAAATTTTCCTCAAGCTTAGGCACAATTTGGGCACAAGTTTAAAAGGACAAAAAATAAAATCCTCTTTCTTCAGTTAGAATAAGGATTTGATTTACATAAAACAAATGGGCGAGGAGAGACTCGAACTCTCACAGGGGTTACCTACTAGTTCCTAAGACTAGCGCGTCTACCATTTCGCCACTCGCCCTTGTTATTTAGTTGTATTATACTCAAAAAGACTTTTCAGATTATTTAATCTTACTTAAGCTGCTAGTTTATAGTAACCTCTGAAAAGATTAATATAAACTTTAATCAATGAGTAGTATAAAATTATTATCCACGGTCAAAAAAATTTTTCAATCATTTATTTTGTTTTTTTGGCCATTAAAATAATTTTTATTTATATTATTATTAATATATATTAAATTTAAAAATAGAGGTTAGTAAAAGCTATGAGTGACTGTCTTTTTTGCAAAATTGCAAATAAACAAATCGATACCAAATTAATAACAGAAACCGATGATTACGTGGCATTTAATGATATAAGCCCGCAAGCTCCGGTCCATGCATTGGTTATACCTAAAAAACATTTTAGCTCACTCAATGATATTGATGATGTTGAATTAATTGGCAAATTAATGCAAGGCGCGCGAGAAACTGCAGAAAAATTAGGTGTAAAAGATAATTACAGGACAGTTATTAATACCGGAAAAGAAGCAGGTCAGGCAGTATTTCATATACATATTCATATTTTGGCGGGAAGACCTCTTTTATGGCCGCCGGGTTAAATTTTATTCCATAATTTTTAGCAAATTATAGCAATTTTTTAGGTGTTTAAGATTTAAATTATTGTAAACGTAAATAGTTTGTGTTAATCTTTCAATTATATAGTAGTAAAATACTCAAATTATTTGAATTGAATTATTATTAAAGGTTAGATAAACAGCTGTGAAAACAGCGAAAACTCCACAACAGGAGGGAGGTCGAAAACGTGGCTGAAGTACAAGTAAACGATGGCGAAAGTATCGAAAGCGCTCTTAAAAGATTTAAAAAGAAAATCCAGAAAGCTGGTATCTTGTCTGAAATTAAGAGACGTGAAAGATATGAAAAGCCTAGTGTTAAAAGAAAACGTAAGGCAGAAGCAGCACGTAAAAGACGCTCTTAATTGATTCTTGATAAATAAATTAATTTTTTATCAGAATCATAAGAAAAAAATTAATCGGGAACGTATTAAATTACGCTTCCGATTTTTTGTAAAGTTTTATCTACCCCCTGCCCCCTATCAAGGGGGAATAATCTATTTTGGGCTCGCTTTTCGTCGGCATAGCCGACTCGCTCGCCCCTTTTTAAGTAAATAATATTACTCCGTCTTATTTTGAAACCGGAAAAAGTCAACATGGACAATCGACAATTATCACTAATATGCCTGATTAAAATTTTAGATAAAAACCAATCTGCCGATGATGTGCTTAACAAAAATCTGCAACAAACACAATATCCTTCGGAACTCTATAACTTAGTCGCCGGAGCAGTTAAAAATAAATTAAAATTAGACTTTTTTATATCACAATTATCATCAAAAAAATTGGAAAAACTGTCATATCCGGTAAAAAATATACTGAGACTCGCCGTTTATGAGCTTGAATATACAGAAACACCAGCCTACGCTGTTATAGATTCTTATGTAAACCTTGTAAAAAAATACGAAAAAAAAGCATCAGGATTTATTAATGCTGTACTACGAAATTTTATAAGACAAAAAGATAATATAAAACCACCTAATATAAATGATAAAACCGTACAAAATATAAGTATCAATTATTCTCATCCTCAATGGATGGTAGAAAAGTGGATAAAATTATACGGGCTGGAGGATACCATAAATATATGTAAGTATAATAACTCCATACCTTCTATTACAATACGGATAAATACCCTAAAAATTAGTTTAGAAGAACTAATAGATATTTTTGATAAGCAAAATATAGAATATAGCAAAAGTGAATATCCGGAAGAATGCCTAAATATAAAACATAAAGGCAATATAACTGAGTTGCCCGGATTTAAAGAAGGCTATTGGATTGTACAAGGAGAATCTTCCTGCCTTGTATCAAAAGTATTATCACCTGAAGAAGATAGCAAAATATTAGATTTATGCGCAGCTCCGGGTGGTAAAACAACGCATCTGGCATGCTTAATTAAGAATAAAGGCTCAATAAAAGCCATAGATATAAATAAATCTAGAATAAAAAAGATTCAAGAAAATTGTGAACGTCTAGGGGTTAGCTGTGTAGAGCTTGAGGCTGCAGATGGTTCTATATATCATACAGAAGAAAAATTTGATTATATTTTAATAGATGCGCCTTGTTCTAATACAGGAGTGCTGTCTAAACGAATGGATGCAAGATGGAATAAGTCTCAACAGGATATTGAAAACCTCTCAACGCTTCAGTACAAAATATTAGACAATGCAAAAAATCTTTTAGCCCCTAATGGAATTTTGGTTTATAGCACATGTAGCATTGAGCCTGAAGAGAATGTCCAAGTTGTAGATAAATTTATTGCTAATAATTCTGATTTTATTATAGATGATATAAACAATTACTTGCCGGATAAATTAAAATCAAAAGAAAAGTATTTACAAATACTGCCTTCAAGATATAATATAGATGGATTTTTTATATGCAGGTTGAAAATTAAAATAAATAAATAGATTAATTGATATAATGTAAAATTTTTGATTTTAATGTATAAATATTTTGTGGCTTTTATATTTATTCTGCTTCAAATGAGTTAGGATAAGCTAGCTAAAGGATGTAATATAGTTGAAAATAAAAATGCCGGAAGAAAATAAAAAACAATTAGAGGACATTGCAAAATCATTTAATATAGGTAAAAATTCAAACCCGCAAGAAACGATCAAGCTTCTTGAAAGGTTAAATTTTTACAATGAAGATAAAGCAATTAATTTGGTTAACTATTTTGTAACAATAGAAGCTAATCCCGACGTTTTAATGAAGCTATTAAAATTTATTCAGAAGTTTAATAACAAAAGTTCAGTTAATTGTCTTATAGATTTATTACTATTTCATAATGACTCTCTCGAAAAGTGCGAGAATAAAAGAACATACGATAAAGTAAGAAGTATGGCTGCCAAAATTTTAGGCAATTTAAAAGATAATAATGCTGTCGATTCTCTTCTTTACGTTTTAAATAATAGTAAAGAAAGCTATAAATTAAGGCTGGACGCTGCGGATGCTTTAGGCAGAATAGGTGATATATATGCAGTTCCATCCCTAATCAATGTTGCAAGCAATGAAAAAGAAAAATCAGTTTATGTAAGAGAATCAGCTGTTAAAGCCTTGGGCTTATTAGGCGATATACGGGCTATTGATCCTTTTATTAAAATATTAGAAAAGAATAAAGCTGTTGCAGTAAAGTTTAATTACCTAAGAGAACAAATTGTTCGTGCGATCGGAAGACTGGGTTCGTGCGATGATAGGACAATAAGGGCTCTAGAGCAAGCATTGTCGGATGAATCTCCACATGTTAGGGTAGAGGCTTTGGAGGCATTGTCGCAAGTTGAGAATGAACGTATAAAAGAAATAATTGAACCTTTTATCCTTGATAAAGACGAAACTGTTGCAAGAACAGCAATTTGTGCTTTGTACGATGTTGCAGGAAGAGAATGCCTGGAAGATCTATTGCAAAAAGATGACTTGCCCTCTCATTGTAAAGATGAAATAATTTTAATATTTGAAGAAGAGGATGAAGAAGATGTCTAATAGGTCTGTAATATTACTCTCAGGTGGCTTAGATTCTGTAGTAAGCTTAGCTTGTACAAAAGAAACACTTAACATAGATTTAGCCTTAACTTTTGATTATGGCCAACGCTCCGCAGCACAAGAAATTGAAGCAGCTCAAAAAATATCTGATTTTTTTAATATAAATCATAAAACAATAAATTTAGATTGGTTAAACAAAATAACAAATACTGCACTCGTAAATCAAGCAGAATCTTTACCGGATTTGGGTCTTAATAACCTGGATAATAAAGAAAAAACAGGGAGTTCCGCTCAAAAAGTATGGGTTCCAAACAGAAACGGATTGTTTTTAAATATTGCAGCCTGCTTTGCTGATAGTTTTAGCTATACTCATATCGTTTTTGGCGCAAATAAAGAAGAAGCAACTACTTTTCCTGATAATTCTGCAGAATTTGTTGATAAAATTAATGATTCTTTGGACTGTTCAACACTTGCTAAACCTAAAGTTGTTGCACCTCTTGTCAAATATTCAAAGGTTGATATTGTTAAGCTGGCCGTTGAGCATAAAGCCCCTTTAGGATTAATAAGAAGCTGCTACACATCTGATGAAAAACACTGTGGTCAGTGCGAATCCTGTTTAAGGCTAATAAGGGCATTAAAAGAAACAGGGCATTTTGAAGAATATAATTTTATTTTTAAAATTTAATAAAAAAAATAAAAATTAAAAAATACAGTTGGATAAAATAACAAAAAACTATTAAAATGTTGATAATTTTGTTATTATATAGTTAAGTTAGGCTGTAGGGTAAAGTATTGAAAATATGCAATCAAAATTTATAAAAAAAGAAATATGCTATGAAGGAAACCAGCTTGCCCCTCATTGGATATATAAGAATTATAATATATTGGGTGACTGTATAGTTTCTTTTGTAGGCGGTTGCGATGTTAAAATATCTGAAATGGTCGACTTGGAAGATGTATTGGCAAATGATTTTATTTATAGCCCTAAAATGCTTCATTTTATAGTGGAACATTTTAATATTCCACTTGTGGAGGGTATCTTAAGGCAAAGATTATTAATAAACATAGCCAGGGATGAGATAATGAAGAACCTGCCTTCTAACAATATAATCACAAGATCAGGAGATGATTTATACTTTAATGAAGGTAAACTGTCAGTATCGATTGCAACAAAATCAATAACGTCAGTGCTAATACATTTGGGAATAAACATAGACTCTAACAATGCCCCTGTAAAGGCTTCCGACCTGGAAACCGATATGGGTTTGAAAAATATAGAGCAAATAGCTAATAATATTATTAATAACTATTTGCTAGAACATAAACAGATAATAGAAGCTTCTTGTAAAGTAAGGGGAGTTATTTAAAATATGATAAGACCTAAAAAGCGAGGCAGAAGAAAAAAGAAAAAAGGTCCGAACAAAGCTGTATTATTTTTGGTTTTTTCCGGGACTTTTATCTTATGTTTTTACATAAGCAGTTTTATTATTGCAAATTACATACCCGATGTAGAATTACCTGTAATTACAAATGAAGAAGAAGAAGTAGCAACAGTAAGCAGTACTGATTTTAAGAAAAGAATCGATCCAAGGCTGCAACAGATAGAGTCGAGCGTAAAAAAGCCGGTTAGAATGCAAAAAACAGTCAGCAAGCCTAAAAAAGTCATTGCATCTGTTTCAAAACCAAAAAAACAAGAAGTAAAAGTTAAAAATAATAATAACTCGAATACAAATAATGAATTTATGCCGGACGAAATATTATTCAATAACACTAACAAGCCGGCTGTTCAAGCACCTTTGCCTCGTCAATATACTAAAAAGCGGGCTTATGTAGCTCCCCCTATGCCACCAAGGCCAGGAATTGTTATTGATAAAAAAGAAAATCCAAGAATAAAAAAGAAAATGGATATAACTCCTCCGCCATTGCCGTCAGCTTCTGTAGTTAAGCTGTATGTAGGTGAGTTTTCTAACCCAAGAGATGCTAAAAAATTATCTGATGATTTAACATATTCAAATTTAAATATAACTCCCTTTATAAAAGAGATAAACGGTAAATATTCATTGCAAGTAGGTACATATACAAGTAAGCAGCAGGCTGAAGATATAGCTGACAAGCTTAAGCGCAGGAAGCTTAAACCTAAATTCGTTAAAGAGAATATATTTGCTTATTAAGTAAGGAATAAATTTTTATCCACCCCTTACCCCTAATAGGGGCAAATTATTTTTTTGCCTCGCTTTCCGTCAGCTTCGCCGACTCGCTCGGCCTTAAATTATTAAAGGTAAAAATTTTTTATCACCTACTTAAATTTGAAGTAAAAATAGAACCCCTGATTGCAATGATGGGGATTTGACAAAATTAAGCTTATTAATTAATCTTATGTAGATAAAATTTTTAAACAGTATTTTATTTAATTTTTGTGAGGAGTTCATAATGACACAAGAAAAAACAGAAACAACTATTTTGGGTGTACAATTAAACAATAGAACAAAAATTGCTCAAGATTTTCAGGAAGTAGTTACAAAATACGGATGTTCAATTAAAACTCGTATTGGCTTACACACAGCTGGCAATGATTTCTGTTCTCCAAACGGTTTGATATTATTACAACTTGTTGGAGAACAAAAAGAAATGTTAGATTTAGAGCATGCAATCAACGGCATTGACGGTGCACAAGTCCAAAAAATGACATTTTATTAATTCGAATATCCAATAACAGTAGAAATTGCATCATTGCGGCTGTGGGCTATGCTCACAGCCCAATTGTTTATGTTTTTTTCCTGCTCTATAGTCTTGGCTTTTCCGGTTAAATTCAAACTTAAATTGCCTATTTCATTTCTTTTTAATTCTATTTCTTTCCAATCAACACCATCTTGCCACCCTAAACCGTTTAAACCCCAACCCAATGCTTTAGCCACGGCTTCTTTGGTTGCAAACCTGGCACTGAGGCTTTCAAATTTATTTTTTGACTTATTTAAGCAATACTCTAATTCGTCTGGGGTAAAAATTTTATTTAAAAACTTTTCATTATATTTATCTATTGCGGTTTTAATTCTTGATATCTCACAAATATCAGTCCCAAGAAATATATTCATCTTCAAATTTTTTCTCTATTGTGCCTAATTCACTTTTTTCTTTTACAAAATGCATTATAGTATATAATACTTCTTTTAAGATAGGATCTCTTTCAGGTTTATCAATTGTTTTAAGTAATTCTACCGAAGAATGAATGGTATCCTCTTTATCATACCATCTTCTTCTGGCACCGGTATATTGTTGATCAAGTGTTTTAATTAAATTATCCTGATTTTCATCTTTTTGCATAATTAATTGAAGCAAATCAGTAGCTACTGCCTGTCTTATCTGCTCATCAATATTTTCTAATGCTGACATTACAAAGCTTAGAGTCTGATCTTTATCGTACCATCTGGTGTATTGCATTATTTTACCCGTATTTTACTTTAAATTCTTATTTTATTTTACACTAATAAAGTTTATAAACTTATACTTCTTAATTATATTTTACATTTAATTAAAAATATTAAAAAATAAAAATAATATTTGTTTTTTGATTCTACTTGTAAGAAAAATAAGTTCGTTGTAAACTCTAGTCAAAAGGTAATAATAGACCATTTAGATAATAATTGTATAAGATTGCAAAGAGGAGAAGACAATGGCAGTTAATACTTCAAGAAAAATAGTTCCAACAACTGAGTTATTCCAAAAGGCTTTAGCCGGTAAATATGCTATAGGTGCATATAACGTAAACAATATGGAACTTTTACAAGCTATTGTAGAAGCAGGTAACGAATCAAAAGCACCATTAATTTTACAAGTATCAGCTGGTGCAAGAAAATATGCTAACCAAACATACTTATTAAAGTTAGTAGAAGCAGCATTAGAATCATCTGATATTCCTATTGCTCTTCACTTAGATCACGGTGAAGATTTTGAAATCTGTAAAGCTTGTATTGATGGTGGATTTTCTTCAGTTATGATCGACGGATCCAAGCACACATTAGCAGAAAACATCGCATTAACTAAGCAAGTTGTAGACTATGCCCATCCAAGAGGAGTTTCTGTAGAAGCTGAGTTAGGTAGATTAGCCGGTGTAGAAGATGATATATCTGTAAGCGAAAAAGATGCTATCTACACAAACCCTGCAGAAGCTAAAGAATTTGTAGAAAAAACCGGTGTAGACTCTTTAGCTATTGCTATAGGCACTAGCCACGGCGCTTACAAGTTCAAAGGCGAAGCTAAGTTAGACTTTGAAAGATTAGCAGAAATTCAAGCTGCTGTAGGTAAAGATTTCCCATTAGTACTTCACGGTGCATCCAGCGTACCTGCAAGCTTAGTTAAAATTTGTAATGACTTTGGTGCAGATATTCCCGGTGCCAGTGGCGTTCCTGAAGAAATGTTCTCAAAAGCTACTTCTTTAGGTGTTGCTAAAATTAACGTAGATACAGATTTGCGTTTAGCATTCACCGGCGCTATCAGAAAGCACTTCAGCGAAAATCCTTCAGACTTTGATCCAAGAAAGTATTTAGGACCTGCCAGAGCTGCTGTTAAAGAAATAGTTAAGCACAAAATCCAAGTATTCGGAACAAACGATAAAGCTTAGGTTGTAGTTACCACCTTTCATCGTTTTGAAAAATATAAATATAGCTGCCTAAACACGGGCAGCTATATTATTTATTAACAACATCAGAGGCCTATCTGGCCTCTGATGTTGTTAAGTAAACTTAGGCTACTTCAAAGCTTATAACGATGACATAAGAAAGGTGATGAATATCACCCAAATAAAAAAGGTTCTTTCCAGAACCACCATCGTTAGCACATTACCAAATTTTTGATTTATACTTCCACTAAAATACTTTTCAGATTATTAAATCAAGTTAGAGTTAATAAAATAAACTATTCTCTGAAAAGAGTAATCTAAAATTTAATTGATGA
>JANQLL010000022.1 GCA_028280605.1 Candidatus Gastranaerophilales bacterium | reverse complement strand
AGAACGAATGGCTCATAATTAAATCCTCCTTTTTGACAACATTGTCATTCAGGAGGATTCTTTATTTCAAATCTATTTTTTATTTCCTAAATTCCTGATATATATTTAAAAATAAATAAAAAGACTGCCTTGCATTGTTAGAAGACAGTCTTTATTTTCATAAAAGAAAGGAGAATCACATATGGTTTATCTTGTACAAATTGCTCTAGCTGCCAGCACACCCGATGCAGAAGCTTGAATCAAGCCTCTAGTAACACCCGCACCATCACCAATGGTAAATAGATTTTTTATACCTTTGGTTTCCAGTTCGGTTGTAACAGGCACTCTGGAGCTGTAAAATTTAACTTCTATGCCATATAAGAGAGTATATCTTGATGCAACCCCCGGTGCAATTTTATCAAGAGCCATAAGCATTTCTACAATGCTGGTAAGATGTCTGTATGGAAGTACTAGACTTAAATCACCAGGTGTAGCATCAGCAAAAGTTGGTTTAACAACACCCTCTTCGATTTTTTGTTTGGTAGATCTTCTACCTGCTAATAAATCACCTAGTCTTTGAACTATAACGCCACCACCAAGCATATTTGCCAATCTGGCCACATGCTGGCCATACTCGATAGGCTCTTTAAACGGTTCTGTAAAACGCTTGCTTACTAATAAAGCAAAGTTTGTATTTCCTGTTTTTTTATTTGCATAACTATGTCCGTTTACAGTCGCAATACCGCCGTAGTTTTCGCATACAACTTCACCATAAGGGTTCATGCAAAACGTTCTTACTTCATCACCAAAGCTGGGAGTCATATAAACAAGCTTTGACTCATATAATTTATCAGTAAGCGGCTCCATAACAGGAGCGGGCAGTTCTACCCTTACGCCTACGTCTACTGCATTATTTTCTAATTCAACATTTAACTTGGAGAATTCTCTTGCTAACCAGTCAGCACCTTCTCTACCCGGTGCTACAATCACATAATCAGCATTTACTACAGTGCCTTTATCTGTTTTTACACCTTTAATTTTTCCACCTTCAGCAAGAAGCTCATCAGCGCATTCGTTTGTTAAAATGGTTACTTTTTCTTCAAGCGCGTTTTGCATGCTTTTTAAAACAGCTGTGCTTCTATCTGTACCTAAGTGACGAATTGGAGAATGAACCAATTTTAGCTCTGCTAAAGTAGCTTGTCTTGCTATATCAGAAAAAGATTCGGTGTTTAATCCGTAAAGTTCTTCTGTTGCCCCATAGTCTAGATAAATTTTGTCTGTATAGTCAATTAATGTTTCTAAGTCTTTTCTATTCACATAATCAATTAAGTTTCCGCCAACATCAGGGGTTAAGGTTAATTTGCCGTCGCTAAATGCACCTGCGCCGCCCCAGCCGCAAAGAAGATTACAATTTTTGCAAGGTGGACATTTGTCGCCTTTCCTTACAACACATTTTCTTGCTTCAATTCGAGGACCTTTGTCTAAAATTATAACTTTCCAATCAGGTTTTTGCTTTAGTACTTCTAAAGCCGAAAAGATCCCAGCTGGCCCAGCACCAACAATCGCTACATTATACAAGATATTCACCTCTTTTGTTATCTTATTGACATACTAATTTGTGCTTTCTCTAAAAAAGCCTGCATTATAATTATAGTCTATTTTGCTATATACTAAATTTCTTTTGGGTTGTTTATTACTTTACTAAATTTATATTAAAAATATATTAATTCTGCCTTTTGTTCAATTGTTTATAAGTTATCAAGTGGTTTTGATTTTGCGCATTAATCATTCAACCAAACCTATATTATAATACTTAAAAACTTTTTGAATAAAAGGGAATGTTAATATATGTAAATAAAAATTAATTTTTATTTTGTTTTTTATCTTGTGATTTAGAGATAAAAAACAATGTAGCAAGACCTACAATGCCAATAAATATAAGGATTAAGCTTATAAATTGTGCCACTGGCAAACCTAAGACTGAATTTATACTATCAATCCTAACACCTTCTATAAAAAATCGGCCTGCTGAATAAAGTATGAAATAGCTAAACATTGCATATCCATGCACTTTGGGTGGATGCTTTATGATACCAAAATATAAAATGCAAAAACATAAAATATTCCACAACGACTCATATAAAAAAGTGGGATGAAAATATTCGTAATTTATATAATCTACGGGGCGTTTTATTGCAGGTATATATAGTTTCCAGGGTAAGTTGGCAGGGCTTCCAAATGCTTCTGAGTTGAAGAAGTTGCCCCAACGACCTATTGCTTGACCTATAATAACGCCACAAGATAGAATATCTGCATATTTAAACAGGGAAAGCTTTTTGATTTTACAAAAAATTAATAGCGTTAAAAAACCGCCAATTAATGCACCATGGATAGACAGGCCACCTTGCCAGATATACATAATTTCATTAATATGAGATTTAAAATAACTCCAGTCACATATTACAAAGTAAAGTCTTGCAGAAACTATTGCGCTTGTTAACAGATAGAATGCTAAATCTAAAATAGGTTCGGGTGATTCGTTTTTTCGTTCTGCTATTTTTGTGGTGATAAATAACCCGACTAAAAATGCTGTGGCTATGATTATTCCATACCAGCGAATTTCAAAAGTGCCCAGCTGTAAAGCTATTTCTCCCGGTGACTGAAATATCATTGTGCGTATTTTTTAATTTCCTGGTTATAATTTTTTATATCTTGTTTTAGTTCTTCTATCAAGTTTAATGAACTTTTCTTTTTTTCTTTATCATCAACATATTCTGCATATGATTTATAGGCAAAAATCGCTTTTTGCAAGTTATTAGTTATTTTTATTATTAATTCTAATTCTTCTTCTTTCACTTCTTTTGTACGCTTTTTGCTCTTTTTTAGCTGTTCAAACTTTTCTTCTGTATCTATAACTATATTTTCATGAATAATTGCTATAGTTTTATAAGCTTGTGTGTATTGATGATCTAATTTTGTTGCATTTTGTAGACTATTAAGTGCCTTTTCGTAGTTTTGTTTTTTATAATAAGCTATACCAAGGTTATAATGATTTAGGGGCAGGTTTGGATTTAGATCATTAATAGATTCAAGCCTGGCAATTGCTCCGTTAATGTCCCCTTGTTGCATTAGAAACGTTGCCTTTGAGTTCAACGTTTGTACATCTATGTTTGTGCAAGAAACAAGCATAAAAGAGCACGCAATAATTGAAATTACAGTTTTTAGATAAATTTTTGAAGACATTTATGAAGCCTCTCCCTAGTCAATGTTCACTTTCAAAAGAAAAAATTTTCATTCCATACTTATGGTTAGTATAGCATAGTCTTACATAAATAAAAATTTTGATAAAAATATTCCAAATATCAAACCGGATTTATATTTTAATTTTGTTTTTTTTGTAATTTATGGCAATTAAAAGGATTGTATTGTTTTTATAATAATAATAGGGAAGATAAAAAGTAAGTAATGAAGAAAAGTGCAAGAATTAATATAATTATTTACTATTTAAGTTAATTAAGACCTAATGTAGTTATGTTTTAACAGCGTTTTAGTAATCGGGAATGTAGGAGTATAGACGATGGCTTTTGTCTCAGCAACAGCAAGAGCTGCAGCAACAGTAGCAAAAAATGCAGCAGTGTCAGCAGCAAGGACTTCTGCTAAATTTGCAGGTACTGCAGCGCGTTCTATTGCTAAACATTCACCTAAATGGTTAAAAGCCACAGGAAATATAGCTGCAAATGGGGCTAAAGGAAGCTGGAAAGCCTTTAGAGGTCAATCCTTATTTACACAAGGTCTACAATTAGGTGCTGCTGGGTTAGGTACTTGGGGATTTGTTGAAATGTGTAAAGGCGGCGGCGATGACGATACTGGCGGTGATGATGCAAGTGTTGATCAATCTGCAGACGCTAGCATATTTAATCCGCAACAAGATGGTGTTGATCAGGCTCAAGGTTATCATAATTATGCACCGGCTGGCGGTCCATCATACGGCGCACAGAGTCCTTATGATTCGTATGATACTTATGATAATTTTAATTCATTCTATACTCCATCACAAAGCTATATAAAAGATGATGGTTCTTATATAACGCCAAACGGTTACAGTTACAAAGTTGATGCAAAAGAATATTCAAAAGAAAGCAAGGATAATCCGATGATAACTGTTCGAGGTGTGGATATGCCACTTAATGAATATATGTACGGATATTCTAGAGGTTTAAATTACAATGCTTAGCTTAAATTTATTATAATTTAGAGTAGCAATTAGGTGCTATAGGAGTATAAATAATGGGTTGGCGTTCTTTATTAAAAATAGGAACAAACACAACGGCAAAAACAGCAGGGAAAACTGCAGCTAAGACAGTAGGTAAAGCTGCCCCAAAAAGCATGCCATTATGGAAAAAAGCTCTCTGGGCAGGTGGTATAGGCTTAGCCGGTTATGGTGGTTATCGTGTTTATCAAGAATTATTTACATCTCCAGACAGTGGGGGAGAATTCGTTGATCCGGGAGAGACTCCCTATCAGGATTCAATATTTGATCAACCAGATACTTATCAAGCACAACCACAGATGATAGCAGATCCTGTTTATCCGGCCGGCAGACAAAATCCTTATCCAAAGTTTGGACAAAATAATTATCAACAGTATACGTTGTCAATGGGTATGCAGCCCAACAATCAATGGTCTTCTATGGGAGATATGTTTGGGTTTGAAGATATATATTAATAAACATTTTAGCTTCTTTGATTTTGTTTTATAATTTTTGATTTAATTTGAAAAAATATTTGATGGGTTATGGCAATTTTTGAGTTTATTTTGTTTTTATTATATTAGGGTTAAGTAAGGAACGAAGAAATAAGCAAAATTTAACATAATGATTTAACAATTATGAATATGTCAACAAAAACTATTTAGGTGGATTTTACATTGGTGTAAAGTCAAGGAGAATGAAGGAGTAAACAGGAATGGTATTAGGCTTGTTAGTAAGTATGGTAGTTAAAACAGAATTATTTTTACTGAGTGTTTTAAAAGGTTATACTTCCACTAAAATACTTTTCAGATTATTAAATCAAGTTAGAGTTAATAAAATAAACTATTCTCTGAAAAGAGTAATCTAAAATTTAATTGATGA